>JAKAML010000162.1 GCA_021812845.1 Pseudomonadota bacterium | reverse complement strand
CCGTGACGCCGATGTCCGACGCGCGATGCCGCACGAGCCCCTCCTCGTGCCAGGTCACGTTGGCCGCCGGCACCTGCTGCAGCGCCAGTGCCATGGCCTTGACCAGGATGTCGGTGATGGTCAGCCGGTAGGCGCGTGCGCCGGTGCGGGGCGCGAGCGCGTTGAGCCGCACCCGCGCCGCCTCGAGCTGGTCGACGCGGCAGTCGACCGCGAGGCGCAGGTGCGGCACCGTCCGCGCGGCGTCTGCGAGCCGGTCGGCCAGGGCGCGGCGCGACGAGTCGTGGGGGACGGTCTCGGACGACCCGGACCCGGCCCGCGCGAGGATCAGCCCGGCGGCCGGCTTCGCTGCCACGAGATCGGTCGTCTCCGGCGCCGCTTCCGGCCTCGTCGCGGCGGCGCGCACGACGTCGCGCTTGACGATGCGGCCGCGCGGTCCGCTGCCGGCGAGGACAGAGAGGTCGACGCCCTGCTCGCGGGCCAGCCGCCGCGCCAGGGGCGAGGCGATGATCCGGCCCCCTGGCGCCGGACGGCCGGCCGCCGCCGGCACCGGCCAGGCGTTCCCGGCCGACAGCACCGCGATCGGTGCGCCGACCTGCACGCCCTCTGTTCCCTCCGCCACCAGGATCGCCTGGATCACCCCCTCGTCGACGGCCTCGATCTCCATGGTCGCCGTCTCGGTCTCGATCTCGGCGATGACGTCGCCGGCGCGCACTGGATCGCCGGGCGCCACCTGCCAGCGGGCCAGCGTCCCGGTCGTCATGGCGGGGGACAGGGCCGGCATGAGGATGTGGATCGGCATCAGCCGGCCGCCCCGCCACCGATGCCGCCGAGGCGCCGCCGGTCGTCCTCCGGCCACCGGTAGAGGAACGTCATGTAGGCGAGCACGAGATAGACGGCGACCGCGACCGTCCAGCCGATGGCCACGCCGAGCTGCTGCTGCGACATGCCGGCGAAGGCGAACACCTCGGCCGGCAGGGGGTTGCGCAGGTCGGCGACGTTGATCAGCGGCGAGCCGAGTTTGGACCACGCCACGAACAGGCCGTCCTGCATGGTCTGGACGACGGCCGCGGTGCCGCCGAGGAAGACCAGGCCGACCGACAGCAGTCCGAACGCGACGGTCCTGAGCAGCAGCGGTGCGCGGGCCAGAAACAGGTAGAGCGCGACGACGTATCCCGAGACGATGGCGAAGAACATCGAGAAGATCGTCAGCACGGAGTTGATGGCCGTGAACAGGCCCTGGAAGATTTCAGCCTCGGACATGTCCCCTCCGTCGCCGCGCTCCTCGCTCCACCGCCGGCCGTCAATGCTTGACGCGGCCCTTGATCCTGCCCGACGCGGTGACGGGCTCGGCACCGACCCCGCGCTCGAACGCCCGGCGCACGGCGGCGAGCGCCTCGGTCTCCGCCATCTGCCCGTCCATGGCGACCGCCCGCGCGACGTGATGGGCGACGTCGGACAACAGTCGGCCCCATTCCGACACGTCGTGGCGGAACGTCTCGGGATCGAAGATGACGTGCAGCGCGCCGTCGCCGATGAAGGCGCTGAGCACCTCCACGGCCTCCCTGGCGTCGCGGGCGCCGTCGGGGATCTCGAGCTCTCGAATCCGGTCGTCGGTCATCGTCGTTCACTCCTTCGCTCGCCGGCTGCGGCGGATCAGATCCACTTTGTCCGCCACGAACACGATGCCCGCCCAAAGCGCCAACAGCGGGGCGAGCAGGATAACGAGGGCGACGAGCGGCACCGCGAGCGGGTTGCGCCAGTTGAGGCGCACCGTGTGCCGGCCGGTCGGGATGAAGAGCGTGTGCGTGTGCTTGGGATCGACCGGCCACAAACGTTGATGGAGCCGTGGCGATCCGTGCGGGCCGGTGGCCACGATGCGCGCCGCCCGGCGGTGCGGCGGCGCCGGGCCGGCATGGCTCGTCGGTCGTTCAGACATCGAGCACCGCCTTGACCGCGGCCGTCACCGCCGCCGCGTCCGGCAGCGCCAGCCGCTCGAGGTTCGCCGCATAGGGCATCGGCACGTCGGCCCCCGCGACCTTCGCCGGCGGCGCGTCGAGATGGTCGAAGGCCTCGATCGCAACCCGCGCGCAGACCTCGGACCCGATCGAGCACACCGGCCACGCCTCCTCGACCGTGACGATGCGGTTCGTCCTCTCGACCGAGTAGACGACCGTCGCCATGTCGAGCGGCCGCAGCGTGCGGAGATCGATCACCTCGGCGTCGATGCCCTCCGCCGCCAGCAGCTCGGCGGCGGCAAGCGCGGTCGTGACCGCACGACCATAGCCGACGATCGTCACGTCGCGTCCCGGCCGCGCGATCCGCGCCCGGCCGATCTCGACCAGCACGTCCTCCCCGCGCGGCACCGGCCCGGTTGCGGCATAGAGAGCCTCGCTCTCGAGCACGAGCACGGGATCGGGATCGCGGATCGCCGCCTTCAGCAGTCCCTTGGCGTCGGCCGGCGTCGACGGCGCCACGACCTTGAGCCCGGGGACGTGCGCATACCAGGCCGCGAAGCACTGCGAATGCTGGGCCGCGGCCCGGCTCGAGGCGCCGTCGGGTCCGCGGAACACCACCGGCACCGACATCTCCCCGCCCGACCGGTAGCGGGTCTTGGCGGCTGAGTTGACGATCTGGTCGACGGCCTGGCTCGCGAAGCTCCACGACATGAACTCCACGACCGGCCTCAGGCCCGCCATCGCCGCCCCGATCGCGAGCCCGGCGAAGCCCTGCGTGGCGATGGGAGTGTCGAGGACGCGGCCGGCGCCGAACTCCTCGATGAGCCCCTGGCCGGCCTTGTGCGCGCCGCCGCCCTCGCCGACCTGCTCGCCGATCAGGAACACGCCGGCGTCGCGGCGCATCTCCTCGGCCATGGCATCGCGCAGTGCCTCGCGCAGGGTGATGTGGTCGAACGCACCGTCCGACGCGGGCTCGTCCCCGACCGCGAGCGGCACGGCCGCGCCGGTCTCGACGGGATCGGCGTCGGCACCGGCGGTCTCCGGACCCGTGCCGTCCACCCGTACCGCGACACCGTTCAGCAGCGCGATCGGCGTCGAGGCTCGGACGTTGAGGGTGCCGGCGGGCACCAGGATCTCGACCAGCGTGCCGTCGTCGGTGGCCTCGATCTCCATCGTCGAGCGGTCGGCCTCGATCTCCGCGATGACATCGCCCGCCCGCACGCGATCCCCGGCCCGCACCAGCCATCGGGCGAGCTTCCCCTCCTGCTGGTCGGGCGAGAGCGCGGGCATCAGGATCGGTGTCGGCATCGTGATGGGCTCGGCTTCGGTCATGCGGTCTCGCGGGGCGTCTCGTATCCTTCAGGCCACGACGTCGGTCGTGAGCTCGCGCGCGTCGGGCTCCGGGCTCTGTCGCGCGGATTCGGCGGCGTCCGCGACCACCGCCCGCACCTCGCGGTCGATGGCCTTGAGTTCGTCCCCGCTCGCCGCAGCCGAGGCGAGGATCCGCGCCGCGACCTGCTCGATCGGGTCGGACCGCGTGCGCCTGTCCGGCCCGTTCCCACGGCTGGCATATCTCGCCGGGTCCGCCATCGAGTGGCCCCTGTAGCGGCAGGTCAGCATCTCGAGCACGACCGGCCCCGCGCCGGACCGCGCAACGAGCGCCGCCCGCCGGCCGGCGGCGCGCACCGCGCCGACATCCATGCCGTCGACCCGCTCGCCGGGGATGCCGAAAGGGGCGCCGCGGCCGGCGAGGTCGGTCGGCCGGACGGGCGCGTCGCCGGGCTCCATCGCCGCCTCAGCCGAGTTGTTCTCGATCACGAACACCATCGGCAGCGACAAAGACCGGGCCAGCGCGAAGGTCTCGAACACCTGCCCCTGGCTGGCCGCGCCGTCGCCGAGGAAGCACCAGCAGACACCGCCGTCGCCGCGGTAGCGGTTGGCGAACGCGAGGCCCGCGCCGAGCGGTACCGACGCCCCGACGATGCCGTGGCCGCCGAAGAACCGTCCCGCGGCGGAGAACATGTGCATCGAGCCGCCCTTGCCCTTGGAGACGCCGCCCGAGCGGCCCGCCAGCTCGGCCATCACCTCCCGCGGGCACGCGCCGCATGACAGCATGTGGCCATGGTCGCGATAGGCGGTGATCGTCTGGTCGCCATCGCGCGCCGCCATCCGGAGGCCGACGACGACCGCTTCCTGCCCGATGTAGAGATGGCAGTAGCCGCCGATGTCTCCCATGCCGTAGAGCTGACCGGCCTTCTCCTCGAAGCGGCGGATCAGCAGCATCCGGCGATAGGCGTCGATCTCCTCCTCGTGCGAGAAGTCGGGGACCTGCGAGAGGTCGCCCGGCGCCGACACGGCGTCGAACGCGGGCTCTACGATCGGCGGCGCAGGCGTGTCGGACATCGGCTCTCCGTCGGACGCCGCCGGCCGAGGGCGGGCGGAGGCGGACCGGCCGTCGAACCGTACACGAGGGGCTGCGGAGAAACCAGCACGGCGCCGCGGAAGGGTTGCCGCCACATCCGGCGGCTTCCTCGCCGTGCGCGCACACGGCGCCTCAGAGGCCACGGCCGCTGCTCTCGATCAGGATCCGGTCGGCGGGGTGGGCAAAGCCCAGCACGTCGCGGGCGATCTCCTCGACGAGATCGGCGTGCGGTTGCTCGGTGGCCAGGAGCGCGACGTCACGCGCGAGACGGGACCGCACGGCTTCGAGGCTCTGGAGTTCGAACTCGAGGAGCGCCGTGCGCTCGACGAGTTGCAGGCGAGCCTCGAAGCCGTGACGGCCGAGATAGGCATGATGGGCGAAGTAGCCCGTCAATCCG
>JAKAML010000161.1 GCA_021812845.1 Pseudomonadota bacterium | reverse complement strand
CTGCTCGTCACCGAGTTCGGGCGCACGGCCGCGGCCAACGGCACCGACGGCACCGACCACGGCACGGCGACGACGGCGCTCCTCGTCGGCGGTGCGGTCGCGGGCGGGCGGGTGCTGGCGGACTGGCCGGGGCTCTCCGCCGCGGCGCTCCACGAGGGCCGCGACCTCGCGCCGACGCGCGATCTCCGCGCCGTCATGAAGGGGCTGTTGCGCGACCACCTCGGCATCCCCGACGGCGCGCTCGCCACCCGCGTGTTCCCCGACAGCCTGGGCGTCAAGTCCATCGACGGGCTGGTCGCGTGAGGCGGCGCGTCGGACCGGAAGCCAAGGTACTGTCGTTCGTTGACCAAACAGCGGGGCCCGTTCACCCGGTCGATTGATCGCTTGGCGGACCGGCCCCTATGCTCGATCGGGAGCGAAGGCGTTGTACGATCCGGCGGCAAAAAAGGGAGGTGGAGAGATGAAAAGTGAAAGCTCGGTTGCAGCAACGATGACGTGCTGCTTCGTGGTGTTCGCAGCAGTCTCGGCTTTGGCGCAGTCGAACCGGATCCCCCCGGGAGATGTCACCCGACCGGCGGCGTCGATTGCGTTCAAGGCCGACGCCGCCAAACTGCTGGAGGTCGGAAAAGCGCGTCACGGCGACACGAGCCTCAGTCCGGCAGGACGCTCGTGCAACACCTGCCACCTGGAGGCCGACAGCTATAATGCGACGTTCAAGATGCCGTGGCCGCACTTTGTCGAATCCGTCAAGGCGAAAACCGGCCTCGATCGGATCACGGCGGAAGGTATGGTTCAGTTCTGTATGATCTCGGCTATGGATACCCGCCCTCTTGCCTGGGACAGCGAGACGCTGTCGGCGCTGACCGAGTTCGTTCTGGACCGCCACAGGAAGGTCGTGACGAAGTAGACGATAGCCGTTTCACTTGCGTCAAGTTTGCCCGCCCTTATTCGGCGACGACGTCGATCCTGACGTGGGCGAGGCCCTTGCCGGTCATGCCGAGGGTCCGCGCGGCCGCTTCCGAGAGGTCGATCACGCGGCCCCTGGTGAACGGTCCGCGATCGTTGATGCGCACCACCACCGATCGCCCGCTCGCGACATGGGTGACGCGGACACGGGTTCCGAACGGCAGCGTCCGATGGGCCGCGGTCAGGGCGCGCTTGTCGAAGCGCTCGCCGGAGGCGGTCATCTGCTCCTGCCAATAGTAGGACGCGATGCCGTCGAGGGCGTGCCCGGGGCCGAGCAGCCTCGGCGGCGCGGCAGCGGGTGGCGGGGACGGGGAACCGAGCGCGGCGGTCACGATGGGACCGGGCGGCCGGGCGGCGGGACGAGGTCCGGCGACGAGCCGCGGCGCGGTGTCAGCGACTGCCTCGGGCGGGGCGGGGATGACGATCGTGCGCCAGCTCGACGCGCGCTCGTGGCGAACCGGAGGCCGCACCAGCGGGACGGGCTCCTGGAGCAGTACCGGGGCGTCAGCGCGGGCGCCCTCCGCCGTCAGGAGGGCCGCGGCGGCGACGGCAAGGATTTGGGCTCGCTTGGCTTTCACGCGGCGAGACTTGCCCTGATTCGCGGCCGCGATGAGGCGCGCCGGGCGGCTTCGTCGCACCGCGGAAGCGAGACGGGCGGCGATGCAACCCGCACCGCCGCCCGTCGCAAAGAGACCGTGGGCCGTTGTCAGCCCTTGCCGAGGACGGCGACCTTGACCGGGACGACGCCCGCGCCCTGCATCGAGATCGAATGTGCGGCGGCCCGCGACAGATCGATGATGCGACCGGCAATGTAGGGGCCGCGGTCGTTGATGGTGACGACCACCGACTTGCCGTTGTTCTGGTTGGTGACCCGCACCTTGGTGCCGAACGGCAGCGTCTTGTGCGCCGCGGTCATGGCGTTCGGGTTGAACCAGCCGCCCGAGGCGACCGGCTGCGGCTGCCAGTAGTACGAGGCCTTGCCGGTCAGCGTGTAGGAGCCGCCCTCGGAATAGGACGTGACCGGCGCGCTCTTCGCCTTCTTGGTCTTGGCCGGTGCCTCGTAGTCGCCGCCGTAGGCCACCGTGGTCGCCTTGGCCTTGGCGGGCTTGAGCTGGCCCGACGAAGGCTGGGCCTTGGCCGGAGCCGACGGTGCGCCGCACACGTACTCGGGGCCGACGCAGGTCCACTTGAGGGCGGCCTGGGCGGGAGCGGCGGCGAGGAAGCCCGTGGCGGCGACCGAAAGCGTGGCGGCGAGGATGGTCCGCATGATCACAACTCCATTCGTTGCGCGACAGTGCTGCGGTGCAAACGAACGTGCGGGGGCTTTGATCCCGCGGACCGTGTCGGCGCCGTCCCGGGCGTATGCACGGGCGGGTGACGACAGGACGTTCCGAGCGGCCGTCACGCCGGTTTCGGGTGAAGACCTTGACGCAGCGGATAGCCAGAACGTCTTCTGTCGCTAATCATTTTGGGGGTACCCCCGTTCTGGTGCGGGCACGAATACAGAGGCAATTGTGGCGGTCAACCCAAACGACTGAACGGTGTTATGACTGGTTCGGCCTTTTGACTGTATTCGCACGGCTTTTCCTTGCTGCAGCGCGGCGAAGGCGCGACGGCGAGTCGCAGCTCGGCGGCCGGATCGCGACCGGAGAACGTCCCTTGCAGCGGCCGCGGGCCTCGATTATGACCGCGTCACGGGGCCAGCGTCGGCCGCCCCGGAGGTCACGGCGCCCGTCTCCGCGCCGCGACCCAAGCGCCGGCCTCCAGGCTATGGGAGGCGGCCCGCGGCATGTGCATGTGCGGTTCGCACATCGACATGAAGGCCGATCGCGACATGAACATCGACGCCCACACGAACATCGGCGGCATCCCGCCGGCCCCACCGGCCGGCGACCCGGCCGGCAACCCCGGCACGGCCCCGCTGCCGAGCTTCCCGGAGGCGCTCCGGGTCTGGCTCCAGGTCGGTCTGTTGTCGTTCGGCGGACCGGCCGGCCAGATCGCGATGATGCACCGGATGCTCGTCGACGAGCGGAAGTGGATCGCCGAGAAGCCGTTCCTCGCCGCGCTCAACTTCTGCATGTTGCTGCCCGGACCCGAGGCGATGCAGCTCGCGACCTACGTCGGCTGGCGGCTGCACGGCCTCAAGGGCGGCCTCGCGGCTGGGCTGTTGTTCGTTCTGCCGGGCGCACTCTTCATGATGCTGCTCGGCACGCTCTATGCGCTCTACGGCAAGCTGCCTCTGGCGGAGGCGCTGTTCGTCGGCATCAAGGCGGCGGTGCTGGCGATCGTGGTCGAGGCGCTGCTGCGGGTGGCGCGACGGGCGCTCAAGGGCCGCGCCGACTGGTTCATCGCGGCGGCGGCCTTCCTCGCCATCTATGCGCTCGGCGTGCCGTTCCCGGTCATCGTGCTCGCGGCGGGGATCGTCGGCTACCTCCGCTCGCGCGGCCTGCCACCGGCCAAGGACGACGGCACGGCCGCGATGGGCGCGGGCGGCGGCGCGCCGGCGTCGCTCGCGGCCACGGCTCGGACCGCCGCCCTGTGGCTCGCGATCTGGATCGTCCCGCTCGTCCTCGTCGCGCTCCTGTTCGGCCGCGACCATGTGCTGGCCGAGCTCGCCTGGTTCTTCTCCAAGCTCGCGGTGGTCACGTTCGGCGGCGCCTACGCGGTGCTCGCCTACACGGCGCAGGAGGTGGTCGAGGGCTACCGCTGGCTGGCACCGGGCGAGATGCTCGACGCGCTCGGACTCGCGGAGACGACGCCCGGGCCGCTGATCCTGGTCAACCAGTTCGTCGGCCATCTCGCCGCCTTCCGCCACGGCGGCGGCGCGCCGGTCGTGATGGGCATCCTCGGCGCGGTGATCACGCTGTGGGCGACGTTCGCGCCATGCTTTCTCTGGATCTTCGTCGGCGCGCCGTGGATCGAGCGTCTGAACCGCAATCCGCAACTCAAGGGCGCGTTGCAGGGCGTGACCGCGGCGGTTGTCGGCGTCATCCTCAACCTGACCGTCTGGTTCGGACTGCACGTCCTGTTCCGCGACGTGACGGCCGTCGCCGTCGGCCCGTTCGCGCCGCAGCTGCCGCGGCTCGCCAGCGTCGAGCCGGTGCCGCTGGTGCTGGCCGCCGTCGCCGTGGCGATGATCTTCGGCCTGCACCGGGGCATCATCACCACGCTCGCCGTCTGCGGCGGCCTCGCCCTCGCCTGGCACGGGCTGGCATAGGCCGGCCGCGCGTGACCCTTCGCGCCTCGCGCTGTCGCCCGGGCGACACGCGAGACCGTGCGCGCGGCAGGTGCTCCGCATTCGGCTTGTCAGCCTGCCGCGCGCGGATCTAGCATCCCCCCATTGCCGATCGTCTCGTCGCCCACCCTGGAGTGTGCGGTCATGCGTTGGTCTATGGGCTTCCTGGCGGCGCTCGTGGCGCTGGCGACCGTGTCGGCGTTCCCATCGCACCGCGCCCGTGCCCAATTGGGCGACATCACGGCGGGCGTCGCCATCACCGACGCCGACACCATGCAGGCGCTCGAGAAATCGGGCTTCGCGCTGACCGCGCTGTTCGGAGAGGGCTGGCAGCGGGGCGCGGCGACGACCGTTCTCGACAATTCGGCGCTGGCCGCGCTGCCCGCCTTCCAGGGCATGGCCAAGATCGTCCGCACCGAGATCCTGCTCTACAACATCGACTACCAGCGGCGCTTCAGGGACGCCCGGGCCGCGGAGCGGTTCGGCCGCGGCACCAGCCCGCCGCACCGCATGTTCGAGCGCAACTGGCTGCGCAGCAAGGCGGCGCGCTTCGATCTCGTCGGCGTCGTCAACCGGCTCGACCGCGCGTTCCGCTC
>JAKAML010000160.1 GCA_021812845.1 Pseudomonadota bacterium | reverse complement strand
GTCGGCGTCGGCCGGGCAGTGCAGCCAGCCGTTGGCGTGGATCTCGCTCTCGAGCTGGCCCGCGGACCAGCCCGCGTAGCCGAGCGCGAGGATCGAGCGGTCCGGCCCGCCACCGCCGGCGATCGCCTTCAGGATGTCGAGCGTGGCGGTCAGGCAGATGCCGCTGTCGATCTCGAGCGTGGTGTCGGCGACGAAATAGTCGGGCGTGTGCAATACGAACCCGCGGCCGGTCTCGACCGGTCCGCCGACATGGACCGAGCGCGACAGGATCTCGTTGGCGATGCCGTCCTCGGAGCCGACCTTGATGCCGAGCCGCTGCAGGAGATCGGGGAACTCGATGTTGGGCGCGCGCTGGTTGATGATGAGGCCCATGGCGCCCTCGTCGGAATGGGCGCACAGGTAGATGACCGAGCGGGCGAACCGCTTGTCGCTCATGAGCGGCATGGCGATCAGCAGTTGACCGTCGAGATAGCCCTCACCCGCCTTGCGGCGCTTGCTCTTAGGCGTCAGCATTGGTGAAGATTAACGCGGGGGGGGCGGAATTGTGAAGTGGGAAAAGGCGTTGCGTCACCATCGTGCGCGCGGCGCGGCGGCAGCGCCACTCCGGCGGGATCGTCAGCAACTCGTGATTGGCGGGCTCCGGGCGGGGTGGTGTAGGGGTCACGGCGTGCCATCAACCGGCCCGTCGCCGCAGAGCGCGAGACACGACATGACCACGCTTCGAAATCCCGGCGCCGACCGGGCGCCGCCCGCGGGCGGCGCGGCGGGGCTCGTTGCGGCACGGGCCGCGGCCGGGGTCGTTGCCAGGGTCGTGGCCAGGGTCGCGGCAGGGGTCACGGCCGTACTCTTGGCCGCCGCGGCGGCAACCCTCGCCCCGGCGCCGGCTTCGGCCGAGCCGGCCCGGTCGGGGACCACGTCGCCGTGGATCGAGGGCTACAACTCGCGCGTCCGCCTGCTCGCCGGTCACGACGCCGGTGCGCCCGGACGGCCGCTGCACGCCGGCATCGAGATCGAGACCAGGCCCGACTGGAAGACCTACTGGCGCAATCCGGGCGACGCCGGGGTGCCGCCGAGCTTCGACTGGTCGAAATCGGACAACGTGGCGTCGGTGAAGGTCGGCTATCCGCCGCCGCGCCGCCTCGTCGACAAGGGCGGCACCACGATCGGCTATCTCGGCCGCGTGGTCTTTCCCGCCGTCGTCACGCCGGTCGATCCGGCGCGGCCGGTGGCGCTCAGGCTCGCGGTCGAATACGGGGTCTGCAAGGACATCTGCGTGCCGGCGCAGGCCGAGCCGCGGCTCGATGTGCCGGCGGGCGCGGCGCTCGCCATGCCGGCGGAGCTCGCGGCGGCGCTCGCCGAGCTGCCGCGGCCGCGCGGGCAGGAGCGGGCCGGGGATCCCGTGGTCCGCGAGATCCGTGTCGAACTCCGCGGTGCGAGCCCCCACATCGCCTTCGAGGCGCTGTTGCCGCCGGGCGCCGGCGGGGAGGCCGACGCCTTCCTGGTGGCGGACGACGGCGGGTTCATCCCGCTCCCCGAGCGGCTCCCGGAGGCCGCGGGCGAGGGCGACCGCCGGGTCGTGCGGTTCCGCGTCGACCTGACGAAGGACGTCGACGTCAGGGATCTCGCCGGCAAGACCGTGCACGCGACGATCACCGGCCCGGGCGGCGCGTCCGAGGTCCAGATTCCGATCCGGTAACGGATATGCGAGACCGGTCGTGCGGTTCGAGGGTTGGTTCGCGGCCCGCGACCCGCTAGTGTGATGATTCAGAAGTTCGCCAGCACGCGCAGCAACGTCGAAGGCGAACTTCTGAAACGGAATCGCACTGGCAACTCATTGGTCCTAGTGTCCTTCGCGTTTCCGAAGTTCGCACGCGAGATTGCTGCTGACTGGATGCGAACTTCGGAAGCGGAACACGAGGATCGGCTCGCCGAACGTCCTGCCGGCTGCAGTTCCCGCCCCGACTGCACCGCTCACCCACAATTCTCACGCCACAAAGCCCACCAAGAAGCGCACGAGGAGACGTCATGACCATCGAGGTTGGAAGCCGCTTGCCGGATGCGACGTTCGCCATCATGGGCGCCGACGGACCGACCACGACCACGGTTGCGGACGTGTTCAAGGGCAAGAAGGTCGCGCTGTTTGCCGTTCCGGGCGCGTACACCCCCACCTGCCACAAGCAGCACCTGCCCGGCTTCGTCGAGCGGGTGGCGGAGCTCGGCGCCAAGGGCATCGACACGGTGGCGTGCACGGCCGTCAACGACATCTTCGTGCTGACCCACTGGGCCAAGGACTGCGGCGCGGAGGGCAAGGTGCTGATGCTGGCCGACGGCGGCGCCGACTTCGTCAGGAAAATCGGCCTCGACATCGATCTTTCCGCGCGCGGCTTCGGGGTGCGCTCGAAACGCTATGCGATGCTCGTCGACGACGGTGTGGTGAAGGTGCTGAATGTCGAGGACGCGCCGCCCCAGCACGACAAGTCGAGTGCCGCGACGCTGTGCTCGATGATCGACCGGTCGCTCGGCTGATCGCATCCCGTTCGCGACGCGGTTCCGCGCGCGACCCGCCGCCGCGCTTCTGCGCTCCAGGTCCGCTCGCCCGGCACGCCGGGAAAGGAAGACGCCGCATGACGGCCCCATCACCCGCCGAAGCGCCGCCGCGTGCGGCCGCGACCGAGATCATCGAGGACGTGGCGTGCCCGTTCTGCGGCCTCCTGTGCGACGACCTCGAGATCCAGCGCGGACCCTCGCGGGTGACCGTGCGGAAGAACGGCTGCGTCAAGGCCGTGGCGGGCTTCGAGCGGCCGCCGGGAGATGCGTCGCCGCGGATCGACGGCCGGCCGGCCACGCTCGCCGAGGCGGTGCAGGCGGCGGCGCGGCTGATCGGCGCGGCACGCCTGCCGCTGTTCGGCGGCCTCGGCACCGACGTCGAGGGAATGCGGGCGGTGATGGCGCTCGCCGACCGCGCCGGCGGTGTCGTCGATCACGGGCTGAGCGACGGGCAGTACCGGAACCTCGAGGTGCTGCAGACCTCGGGCTGGTTCATGTCGACGCTGACCGAGACCAGGAACCGCGCCGATCTCGTGGTGATCGTCGGCTCCGACGTCAACACGATGCATCCCCGGTTCTTCGAGCGCATCGTCGCCGCGCCGGAGCCGATGTTCCTGGGGCCGGGACAGACGCGGACGGTGGTGTTCATCGGCGAGGGGCTCGACGCCTCGGCGGCCAAGGGCGGCCGCATCGGCGAGGTGATCTCGCTGCCCTGTCCGGCGGCGGCGGTCGGCGAGGTGATCGCGGCGGTGAGAGCGCGGCTCAAGGGCGCGCCGCTCGGCACAGACGCGGTCGCCGGCATTTCGCTGGCGACGATCGACGATCTCGCGGCGCGCTGCAAGGCCGCAAGCTACGGCGTGATGGTGTGGGCCCCGCCGAGCCTCGCCTACCCCACCGCCGACCTGACGGTTCGCGTCGTCTCGGACCTCGTCAAGGATCTCAACCTGACGACGCGCTTCGCCGGCCTCGCGCTCGGCGGCAACGAAGGCGCGGTCTCCGCCGCCGCGGTGGCGACCTGGCAGTCGGGTTTCCCGATGCGCGTCAGCTACGCCTCGGGCAAGCCCATCTACGACAGCGAGCGCTACGCGGCGACGCGCCTCCTCGCCGCGGGCGAGACCGATCTCCTGGTGTGGATCGCGTCGTTCACGCCCGAACTCGTGCCGCCGCCGTCACGGGCGCCCGCGATCGTGCTCGCCACGCCCGGGATGACGCTCGCGGCGACGCCGCGCGTGCTGATCCCGGTCGGCACTCCCGGGCTCGACCACGCGGGCCGGCTCGTCCGTTGCGACAACGTCGTGTCGCTGCCGCTGAAGTCCCTCGATCGCAGCACGCTGCCGTCCGTCGCGGACGTCGTCGCTTCGATCGAACTCGCACTCTGAGGCCGTCATGCTGATCAAACTCACCGGCGGCAAGGTCTACGACCCCGCCCAGGGACTCGACGGCGAGGTGCGCGACATCTACGTCCGCGACGGCCGCATCGTGAACGACGCGCCCGGCGAGCGCGTCGGGCAGGAGTACAACCTCAAGGGCCGCGTCGTGATGGCCGGCGCCATCGACCCGCACACCCACATCGGCGGCGGCAAGGTGACCATCGGCCGGATGATGCTGACCGAGGACCACATCGGCCATGAGGTGGCGCGCGGCGCGCTGACCCGCGCCGGCTGCGGCCACGCGGTGCCGTCGACGCTGACCGCGGGCTACCGTTACGCCGAGATGGGCTACACGGCCTGCTTCGAGCCCGCCATGCTGCCCGCCAACGCGCGGCAGGCGCACATGGAGATGGGCGACACGCCGATGGTCGACAAGGGCGCGTTCGTCATGCTCGGCTCCGACGACTTCCTGCTCCGCGCCATGGCCGAGAAGAAGGGCATGGAGCTCATCAAGGACTATATCGCCTGGACCATGCACGCCGCGCAGGCGCTGGCCGTCAAGGTCGTCAATCCGGGCGGCATCTCGGCGTTCAAGTTCAACCAGAGGAAGCTCGACCTCGACGAGAAGCACGTCCACTACGGCCAGACGCCGCGCGACATCCTGCTGACGCTGGCGCGCGGGATGAAGGAGCTCGGCGTCACCCATCCCTTGCACGTCCACGGCTGCAATCTCGGGGTTCCGGGCAACGACGAGACGACGCTCGCGACGATCCGCGCCATGGAGGGCCTGCCGGTCCACCTCACCCACATCCAGTTCCACAGCTACGGCACCGAGGGCGACATGAAGTTCTCGTCGGGCGCGCCGCGCATCGCCGAGCTGCTCAACAAGAACAGGAACGTCTCGGTCGACGTC
>JAKAML010000159.1 GCA_021812845.1 Pseudomonadota bacterium | reverse complement strand
CGGTCTCCGCGCCTCGCTCGATCTGATCGCCGCCGAGGGGCTCGAGAACATCTTCGCCCGCCACACGCGCCTCGCCTCGGGCGTGCGCGCCGCGGTCGACGCCTGGGGGCTCAAGCTCTGCGCCAAGGAGCCCAAGTGGCACTCCGACACGGTGTCGGCGATCTTCGTGCCCGAAGGCGTCGACAGCGCCGCGGTCGTCAAGACCGCCTACTACCGCTACAACGTCTCGCTCGGCGTCGGCCTCAACAAGGTGATGGGCAAGGTGTTCCGCATCGGCCACCTCGGCGCGCTCGACGAGGTGATGGTCGGCGGCGCCCTGTTCGGCGTCGAGATGGCGCTCAAGGACTGCGGCGTGCCGATCAAGCTCGGCTCCGGCACCGGCGCGGCCGCCGACTATTTCTCCAGGACCGCAACCAAGTCGGCCACCAGCCGCGACGCCGCGCCGGGCCGCAAGGCGGCTTAGGGACGGCGTCCCCTCTCCCCATGGTCTGCACTTCCACGGTGAGAGGGTTTGGGTGAGGGGCGGCGGCTTGCGCTGTGGCTCGCGGCCGCCCCCTCGCCACGGCCCTCTCTCCATCGCCCGTCAAATCCCCTCCGCCACGCCGCCGCCGTTCAGGGTGCGACGGGGAGAGGGAGAGAAACAATCGAGGAAACGACCCGATGAGCTACACTCTCTATCCCGTCCGCAAGCAGCGCCTGCAGCGCTCCTACCTCGCGGTGCCGGGCTCCAATCCGACCATGATCGACCGCGCGCTGAAGAGCGCGGCCGACTACGTGTTCCTCGATTGCGAGGACGCCGTCGCCCCGCCCGAGAAGGAGCAGGCCAGGAAGAACATCATCCAGGCGTTGAATGATCTCGACTGGAAGGGTGCCGGCAAGACCGTGTCGGTCCGCATCAACGGCCTCGACACTCACTACATGTACCGCGACGTCGTCGACATCATGGAGCAGGCGGGCGCCAAGCTCGACACCATCCTGATCCCCAAGGTGGGCGTCCCCGCCGACGTCTACACGGTCGAGTGCATCGTCAGCCAGATCGAGGTCGCCAAGGGCCTCGCGAACAAGGTCGGCACCGAGGCGCTGATCGAGACGCCGCTCGGCATGGCCAACGTCGAGGCGATCGCCGCCGCGCCGAGCCGGCTCGAATCCATGCACTTCGGCGTCGCCGACTACGCCGCCTTCAACAAGGCGCGCACCGTCGTCATCGGCGGCCTCAATCCCGACTACCCCGGCGACCAGTGGCACTTCGCCATCTCGCGCATGACTGTCGCCTGCCGCGCCTACGGCCTGCGACCCATCGACGGTCCGTTTGGCGACTTCTCCGATCCGGCCGGCTACACGGCGGCGGCCAAGCGCGCCGCCGCCCTCGGCGTCGAGGGCAAGTGGGCGATCCACCCCTCGCAGATCGAGCTCGCGAACGCCGTGTTCTCGCCGCTGCCGGCCGAGATCGACCGCGCCAAGCGCATCCTCGTCGCGTTGAAGGAGGCCGAGGCGCAGGGCAAGGGCGCCGCTTCGCTCGACGGCAAGATGATCGACGCGGCCTCCGAGAAGATGGCGAGGAACGTCCTCGTCGTCGCCGAGGCCATCGCCAAGGCCGCCGGCACGAAATAGCCCGGCAGCGCGCGCCGACCGTCCCCGACGCACGGGCCGGCGGCCGACACGTCACGATGCAGCCGACGAAACATCGTCTCCAGGAGGTTCGCCATGGACATTCACGAGTATCAGGCCAAGGAGCTGCTCTCCAAATTCGGCGTCTCGATCCCGCGCGGCGGGCTCGCCTACAGTCCCGAGCAGGCCACCTATCGCGCCAGCGAGATCGGCGGCAACAAGTGGGTGGTGAAGGCGCAGATCCACTCCGGCGCCCGCGGCAAGGCCGGCGGCATCAAGGTCTGCCGCAACGACGGCGAAGTCTGGGACGCCGCTGACGCGCTGCTCGGCAAGCGGCTCGCCACCATCCAGACCGGCCCCCAGGGCAAGCTCGTCTCGCGCCTCTACATCGAGGAGGCGACCGATATCGACAAGGAGTTCTATCTCTCCTACGTCATGGACCGCGCCGCCGAGCGCATCGTGGTCGTCGCCTCCGCCGCCGGCGGCATGGACATCGAGGAGATCGCCCACAAGCAGCCCGAGACGCTGATCCGCGTCACCGTCGACCCGGCGGTCGGAATGCAGGCGTTCCAGGCGCGCGAGGTCGCGTTCGGCCTCGGCGTCGAGCCGGACCTCGTCTCCAAGCTCGAGCGCACGATTCTCGGCGCCTACCGCGCCTTCCGCGATCTCGACGCGGTGATGGTCGAGATCAATCCGCTCGTCGTCACGAAGAACAAGGCGATCCTCGCCCTCGACGCCAAGATGAGCTTCGACGAGAACGCGCTCTTCCGCCGCCCGCAGATCTCCGAGCTCCGCGACAAGAGCCAGGAGGATCCGCGCGAGACCTACGCCTCCGACCGCGGCCTCTCCTACGTCGGCCTCGACGGCGACATCGGCTGCGTCGTCAACGGCGCCGGCCTTGCCATGGCCACCCTCGACATGATCAAGCTCGCCGGCGGCGAGCCCGCGAACTTCCTCGACATCGGCGGCGGCGCGAGCCCCGAGCGCGTGGCGAAGTCGTTCCGCGCCGTTCTCAAGGACCGCAACGTCAAGGCGCTGCTCGTCAACGTGTTCGCCGGCATCAACCGCTGCGACTGGGTGGCGAAAGGCGTCGTCGACGCCGTCAAGGAGCTTGAGATCAAGCTGCCCGTCGTCGTTCGCCTCGCCGGCACCAACGTCGAGGAGGGCCGCAAGATCATCGACGAGAGCGGGCTCACCGTCATCTCCGCCGACACGCTCGGCGAAGCCGCCCAGAAAGCCGTCGCCGCCGCCAAGGCGTCGACCGCCAAAGCAGCGTAAGGGAGGACCACGACCATGGCCATTTTCATCAACGAGCACACACCGGTCCTCGTCCAGGGCTTCACCGGCCGCATCGGCACCTTCCACGCCCAGGAGATGATCGACTACGGCACCAACGTCGTCGGCGGCGTCACCCCCGGCAAGGGCGGCTCCACCCATCTCGGCAGGCCGGTGTTCAACACCATGAAGGGCGCGGTCGAGGAGACCGGCGCCCAGGCCTCGATCGTGTTCGTGCCGCCGCCGTTCGCGGCGGATGCGATCATGGAGGCGGCGGACGCGGGCATCCGCTACTGTACCTGCATCACCGACGGCATCCCGGCCCAGGACATGATCCGCGTCAAGCGCTACATGCGGCGCTACAAGAAGGACGCGCGCATGATCCTGACCGGGCCCAACTGCGCCGGCACCATCAGCCCCGGCAAGGCGATGCTCGGCATCATGCCCGGCCACATCTATCTGCCCGGCCGCGTCGGCATCGTCGGCCGCTCGGGCACGCTCGGCTACGAGGCGGCGTCGCAGATGAAGGCGCTCGGCATCGGCGTGTCGACCTCGGTCGGCATCGGCGGCGACCCGATCAACGGCTCGTCGTTCCGCGATGTCTTCGAGCACTTCGAGAAGGACCCCGAGACCGACGCCGTGCTGCTGATCGGCGAGATCGGCGGCCCGCAGGAGGCGGAGGCCGGCGCCTGGGCGCGCGACAACATGAAGAAGCCGGTGATCGCCTACATCGCCGGCCTCTCCGCACCGAAGGGCCGCAGGATGGGCCACGCCGGCGCCATCGTCTCCGCCTTCGGCGAATCGGCCGCCGAGAAGGTCGAGATTCTGAAGGCGGCGGGCGTCGCCATCGCGCCGACCCCGGCCGAGATGGGCGCGACCGTTGCCCGCGTGCTGTCGGGCCAGCGCAAGGTGGCCTGAGGCGTCGCAGAGAGACGAGCGGGTGCGAGGCCGGCCGCGCGGTGACGCGGGGCCGGCCGACGCCCGCGACCGGACGCGCCCGCGACGACGCGTCCGAGACGAGGGCAAGACCCGCAGCCGCGCGGGCGAGGAGCACCGAGATGCAGAAGCCAGCCTCCGAACCGGCACCGCAATCGCTCGACGAGTTCAAGCTGCGCGACGAGTTGCGCTCGCTGCGCACGCGCATCCCGGACGAGCCGCAGCTCAATCCGATCCTCAACGTCGCCTTCGACCTGTCGCGGCGGCTCGAGAGCGGGCAGGTCTCGCTCGCCGGGCTCAAGGGGCTCGCCGCGCGGCTCATGGATCGCGCCGCCGCGCGGCGCGCCATCCGCCTGCGCGAGCGCATCGGCTACGGCGATACCTCGGTCACGCTGAAGGAGTTCCAGGGCTTCGTCGAGGAGACGCTGGGCGGCGGCCCGGACCCGGAAGGCGGCGTGTTCACGATGGATGAGGCCCTGGCCGGCCTGCCCGAGGGGACCGGTCCGTTGCGCGCGATCATCACCACGCCAGTCGCTTCGCTCGCATCATTCCTGACGAGGCAAGCCGCGAGCGATACGTCAATGAGTTGACCATCGCCCCGGAGCAGAGACGCACACGTTTCCTGGATCCGACCATCGCGTCGACTGCGAGTCAGCAGTCGACCGAAGCGTTTCGAAGAGTGCGTTGGAACGACGATAGAGATAGGTTGGCCCAATGCCTCCCCCGCGCCGTAGCAAAAGAGGCGTTCCGCTCCGGGATTCCATCCCGCGATGAGACCGTCCAAGGTGAGCTCAATAACGGCATCCGCAGACATCTTGCTGAGCACCGCAAGTTGCGCCCGCGCGTCCGAGAGCTGCCGCCGCTCGACGGCCACGGCCAGCAGGTCGGCAATCATCTGGAGAAACCTGACATCGTCGTCGCCAAAACGTCGCCGGGACGTCGCCGCCCAGGCGAGCGGACTCGGCGACCGGGGCCAGCGCCGTGACCAGCGCGCCGGCCAGAGGTCCGGCCGGCACCTCGGCAATCCCCAGG
>JAKAML010000158.1 GCA_021812845.1 Pseudomonadota bacterium | reverse complement strand
CGAGCTGCGCCAGGAGACGATCGACGCGGTGTCGGTCACCGGCGGGCATCTCGGCGCCGGACTCGGCGTCGTCGAGCTGACGGTCGCGCTGCACTACCTGTTCGACACGCCGCGCGACCGGCTGATCTGGGACGTCGGCCACCAGGCCTATCCGCACAAGATCCTGACCGGCCGCCGCGACCAGATCCGCACCCTGCGCCAGGGCGGCGGGCTTTCCGGGTTCACGCGGCGCGAGGAGAGCGTCTACGACCCCTTCGGCGCCGGCCATTCCTCGACCTCGATCTCGGCCGGGCTCGGCATGGCGGTCGCGCGCGATCTCGCCGGGCGCCAGAACCATGTCGTCGCCGTTATCGGCGACGGCGCCATGTCGGCCGGCATGGCCTACGAGGCGATCAACAACGCCGGCGCCCGCGACGAGCGGCTGATCGTCATCCTCAACGACAACGACATGTCGATCGCCCCGCCGACGGGGGCGCTGTCGGCCTACCTCGCGCGCATCACCTCGAGCGGCACCTATCTCTACTTCCGCGACATCGCCAAGCAGCTCGCGCGGCAGCTTCCCAAGAAGTGGGAGCGCCGGGCGGCGCGGGTCGAGGAGTACACCCGTCACCTCTGGCAGGGCGGAGCGTGGTTCGAGGAGCTCGGGTTCTACTATGTCGGTCCGATCGACGGCCACGACTTCAATCACCTGCTGCCGGTCCTGAAGAACGTCCGCGACGCCAAGAACGGCCCGGTGCTGATCCACGTCGTGACCAAGAAGGGCAAGGGCTACGCGCCGGCCGAGGCCTCAGACGACAAGTACCACGGCGTCGCGCGGTTCAACGTGGTCACCGGCGCGCAGGTCAAGCCCAAGGCCAATGCCCCGACCTATACGCGGGTGTTCGGCGACAGCCTGGTCAAGGAGGCTGCGAAGGACAGCCGCATCGTCGCCATCACCGCAGCGATGCCGGACGGGACGGGTCTCGACATCTTCGGCAGGAGCTTCCCCGACCGCACCTTCGACGTCGGCATCGCCGAGCAGCACGCGGTGACGTTCGCGGCCGGGCTCGCCTCGGAGGGACTGAAGCCGTTCGCGGCGATCTACTCGACCTTCCTCCAGCGCGGCTACGACCAGGTCGTGCACGACGTCGCGGTGCAGAAGCTGCCGGTGCGGTTCGCGATCGACCGCGCCGGGTTCGTCGGCGCCGACGGACCGACGCACGCCGGCGCGTTCGACCTCGCCTATCTCGGCTGCCTGCCCGGGTTCGTCATCATGGCGGCGGCCGACGAGGCGGAGCTCGTGCACATGGTCGCGACGGCTGCGGCGATCGACGACCGGCCGTGCGCCTTCCGCTATCCGCGCGGCGAAGGTTCAGGGGTCGATCTGCCGGACGAGGGCAGGCCGCTCGAGATCGGGCGCGGGCGCATCGTGCGCGAAGGCTCCAAGGTGGCGCTGCTGTCGCTCGGCACCCGGCTCGGCGAATGCATCAAAGCGGCCGACCAGCTCGCCGCCTTCGGGCTCTCGACGACGGTCGCGGATGCACGCTTCATGAAGCCGCTCGATATGGCACTGATCGGAAGTCTGGCCCGCGAGCACGAGGTTCTCGTCACGGTGGAAGAGGGGTCGATCGGCGGGTTCGGCAGCCATGTGCTGCATCACATGGCCGAAGCCGGGCTGCTCGACCGAGGCCTCAAGGTGCGTTCCCTCGTGTTGCCGGACGCCTTCATCGAGCACGACACACCGGCCAGGATGTACGAGCGGGCGGGGCTCGCGGCGCCCGGTATCGTGGAGGCGGTGTTCGCCGCGCTCGGCCGCGGACAGGTGCCGCGCGAGGAGGGCGGCCGCGCCTGAGCCGAGCACGCGGGGCGATCGCGGCTCGCAATATCCCCGCCCGATGCTATGCTCCGCCGCCGCCCCGCACGCGGTCCGCGCGCACGCGGTCCGCGCGCACGCGGACCGGAGGGTTCGACGGCGGCGAGATTTCGGAACCCTGGACGAGGTGGACCATGACGGCGCTGCATCCCATCTTCAGCCTGCTCGGGCGCATCCTGCTCTCGGCGATCTTCATCATGGGCGGCTTCAACAAGCTGATGAACCCCGCCGGCACCGCGGGCTACATGAAGACCTCGCTCGTCCCGCTGCCCAATCCCGAGCTTCTGGTATGGGGCGTGATCGGGCTCGAGCTGCTGGGCGGCCTCGCGATCCTGTTCGGCGTGCTGTCGCGCTCGGCGGCGCTGGCGCTCGCCGGGTTCACGCTGGTCGCAGCCGTGCTGTTCCACTGGAAGCCCGGCGATCAGGTGCAGCACATCATGTTCATGAAGAACCTCGCCATCGCCGGCGGGCTGATGCTGCTGGCGGCCAACGGCCCCGGCCGCTGGGGCCGGGGCTGACGGCGGGCGCGTCGCCGGTGCGTCACTTCACCGTGATCGTGATGACCTCGCTGACGACCGGCGGGTCGTGCGGGGCGTGGTTGTGATCGCCGAGCACGAGCTGGAGCGTGTGCTTGCCGGGCTTCAGCTCGAGCGTGGCCTCGGTCTGGCCCTTGCCGAAGTGCCTGTGGTTGTCGTCGGCCGGGAGCGGCGATTTCGGATCCTTGAGCGGGGTGTCGATCAGGATGTGGTGATGGCCGGAATTCGGCTTCTCGGTGCCGGCCGGGGCGATCTCCATTCCCGTCAGGCCCATCTTGACCGCGACCGGCCCGGAGATTTCCGCCCCGTTCTTGGGCTCGATGAAGAATACCTTGGCGCCGGCCGGGGCCGGCGACTGCGCCAGCGCGGACGGCGGGCCTGCAATCAGCGAAAGTGCCGACAGGGCGACCAGGGTAAATGCAGCGGCGGTCAGGGGTGATCTAGCGGGCATGGCGTTCCTCCTCGTCGTTCTTTGTTGAACATTGAGCGGATCTCGTCGACAAGCCGCTCTAACTCGGTTCGGCGGACCAGGGGTCGCAGCATACTCCCCGGCGACGGTCGGGGCACGTGTCACGGGTCGAGTACGCAAAGACTGCGGTTTCGGATGCGACTGAGATTGGATCAGGCCCTGGTGGAGCGCGGACTCGTCCGGTCGCGGTCGCGCGCCCGGGATCTGATCCGCCGGGGCCGGGTGACGGTGGCCGGACGGGTGATCGTGCGGCCCTCGGACGAGATCGACCGCGCAGCGCCGGTTGCGGTCGCCGATGCAGAGGCGCAGATGGTCTCGCGGGGGGCGCTGAAGCTCGCCGCGGCGCTCGATGCGTTGGGCTTCGACCCGGCGGGCCGCCTCGCGCTCGATGTCGGGGCGTCGACCGGCGGTTTCACGCAGGTGCTGCTCGCGCGCGGCGCGCGGCGCGTGGTGGCGGTCGACGTCGGTCACGGGCAGCTCGCGCCGGAGCTCGCGGCCGATCCGCGCGTCGTCTCGCACGAGGGGCTCGACGCGCGCGCGATCACGCTCGAAACGACGGGCGGCGCGGTCGGCGCGATCACGGTCGATCTGAGCTTCATCGCGCTCTCGAAGGCGCTGCGGCCGGCGCTCGGCCTCGCGGCGCCGGGGGCGTGGCTCGTCGCGCTGGTCAAGCCGCAGTTCGAGGTCGGCCGCGCGGGCGTCGGCAAGGGCGGCATCGTGCGCGACGCGGCGCTGCGCAACGATGCGGTTGCGGCGGTCGAGAGGTGGCTCGGCGGGGAAGGGTGGACCGTGGCCGGGCGGCTCGTGTCGCCGATCACCGGAGGCTCGGGCAACGAAGAATTTCTTGTGGGAGCGCGGCGAGGTGAGTGAGGATCCGACAGCGAAGACCGGGTCCGCCGCCGAGGACGAGGCCGTGGTCGAGGTGACACGGCTCGGGGCGCAGGGCGATGGTGTGGAAGAGCTCGCCGAAGGACCGGTGTTCGTGCCGATGGCCCTGCCCGGCGAGCGGTGGGCCATCGCCGGCGCCGCCGCACGACAGATCACGTCGTCTCCCGACCGCGCCGCTCCGCCGTGCGGCCATTTCGGCACCTGCGGCGGCTGCATGGCCCAGCACATGTCGGGTGCGACCTATGCGGCATGGAAGGAGGGCGTCATCGCCGAGGCGTTCCGACACCGCGGGCTCGATGCCGAGATTCGCCCGCTGGTTCGGGTTGCGCCGCAGTCGCGGCGGCGGGCGGTGCTCGGCGCGGCGCTGAAGGGCGGGCGGGTCGTGCTCGGTTTCCGCGAGGAGGGCGAGCACCGGCTCGTCGATCTCCAGGACTGCGTGGTGCTCGATCCGGCGATCGTCGCGGCCTTCGGGCCGCTGCGGGAGATCGCGGGCCTGCTCTTCGCACAGGCGCCGGGGAGCGGGAGGTCCGGCAGGCCGCCGGCGAAGGCCCGGGCGAAGGAGCGCAACGCGCGGATCGTCGTGACGCGACTCGACGCCGGCCTCGACGTCGCGGTGGAGGCCGCTTGCGGGATGCTGCCGGCCGAGCTCGCTGCGGCTCTGGCGGCGGTCGCCGAGCGGGCGCGGCTCGTGCGCCTGTCGGTCGACGGTGATGCTGTGGCGATGCGCGCACGACCGGAGCTGACGCTCGGAGGTGTCGTGACCGAGCCGCCGCCGGGCGTCTTCCTGCAGGCGGTCCCGGAGGCCGAGCAGCGGCTCGCCGCGCTGGTGCTCGAGAGCGTCGGCAAGTCGAAGCGGGTCGCCGATCTCTTCGCCGGGCTCGGAACGTTCACCTTTCCTCTGGCGCGCAAGGCGGAGGTGACGGCGCTCGACGGTGACCGCCGCGCGATCACGGCGCTGCAGGTCGCCGCACGCCGCGCGCAGGGACTGCGGCGGATCGATGCGCGGGTGCGCGATCTCCACCGCGAGCCGCTGTCGCGGACCGAGCTCGCGGGTTTCGACGCGGTGGTGCTCGACCCGCCGCGCGCGGGTGCGGCCGAGCAGACCGAGGCAATCGCGCGGTCGAACGTGCCGGTAGTGGTCGCC
>JAKAML010000157.1 GCA_021812845.1 Pseudomonadota bacterium | reverse complement strand
GATAGGGCGCCCACGGTCACGGCCGTCCTGTCGCCGGCGATCGACACCCGCCCGGAGGGCACGCCATGAGCCGGACCCTGAAGCCCGTCGCGACGGTGTGGCGCCCGCTCGGCATCCTCCTCGCCGGGCTGTGCCTCTGGTGGCCCGGCACCGCAGGGGTGGCCACGGCGAGCGAGTGGTCGATCGCGGTCGAGGAGGTGCGCGCACGCGGAGGCGTCACCGCCTGGCTCGTCGCGAGCCACGGCCAGCCGGTCGTCGCCGTCCGCTTCGCCTTCGCCGGAGGCAGCGCGCAGGAGCCGCCGGACAAGCGCGGCATTTCGAGCCTGCTCGCCGAGGCGCTCGGCGACGGCGCAGGGGGCAACCCTCCCGACCAGCTCCGCCGCCGGCTCGCCGCGCTCTCCGCCAGCGTGTCGTTCTCGGCGAGCCGCGACGCGATCTCGGGCGCGCTCGACGCCCCGAGCGCCGGCATCGAGCAGGCGGCCGCGCTCGTCGGCGCGGCGATCGCGTCGGCGCGCTTTCAGCCCGAGGCCGTGGCCCGGCTCGCGAGCCGCGGCGCGACGAGGCTCGCGGAGCTCGCCGGCGATCCCGCCGTCCGCGCCGAGGACGCGTGGTTTAGGGCCGCGTTCGGCGACCACCACTACGCGATGTCGCCGGCGGGCACGGCAGAGACGCTGGCCTCGATCACCGCGGCGGATCTCGGCCGCCACCGCTCGCGGACCATGACGCGCGACCGATTGCACGTGGCCGTGGCGGGCGATCTCGACGCGCGGCGGCTCGAGCGGATCCTCGACCTGATGTTCGGCGCGCTCCCCGAGCGCGGCGCTTTCGTGGATGACCCGGCGCCCCGGCTGACGGCACCGGCGCGGGCGGTGACGATCCTCCGCGATGCGACCACGTCGAGCGTCGTGTTCGGCCTTCCGGCGCCCGGCCGGCGCGATCCCGGCTACATGCCGGCTCTGGTCCTGAACGAGATCGTCGGCGGCGGAGCGACGGCGTCGCGCTTCGGCCAGGCGCTCAGGGTCCGCTCGTCGCTCGTCTACGACGTCGACAGCCGGCTGATCTCGGACAATCGATCGTCCTACCTCATCGGCCAGCTCGCGGCCGCCTCGGCCGACGCCGAGCGCGCGGTCTCGGTCGTCCGGGAGGAGCTCCGGCGCATCGTCCGGGACGGCGTCACCGAGGCGGAGGTCGAGAATGCGAAGAGCTATCTCACCGGCTCGTTCCCGCTGAGCTTCGATTCGAGCCCCAAGATCGCCGGCAACCTGCTCGCCATCGCCCAGTCCGGTCTCGGGCGCGACTATCCGGAGCTGCGGCGCCGGGCGATCGAGCGGGTGTCGCGGGACGACGTCAACCGGGTCGCGGCGGAGTACTTCCGTCCCGAGCTGCTGATCGTCTCCGTCGCCCGGGGGGAGCCTTGACCCCGACGTCGTGCGATCGCGCGCGGGCCCGGCAGGCCCACCCCATTCGGTGCGACGGCGGCCTTATGCCTGCGCGGTGGCGGGCGGAAAGGTGCGGTCCAGCTCGGGGCCTTATATACGCGCGCGCGCCCCTCGACGTTTCAGCTCCGCGCCGTCACTTTGATTTGACGATGACGCGTGTCGTCTGCCTTGGACCTCCGACATCGGAGCATGGCATGGAGAGGCAGGCGCCGCTCGTCGTGGCGGCCTCGTCACCGGTCGCACCGGTCGGTCCCGGACCCGATCCCGGGACCGACCGGCGGCCGGCCGGCATCATCCTGTGTCGATGGAGAACACCATGTCGAGAACAACCGGGACCGCCCTCGTGCTCGTCGCCCTCGCTTCGCTCGCGCTGCCCGGCGCGGCCGCCGCCAACGAGCCGGGCGCCGACAAGATCGTCGACGCGCTGAACACGATCTTCGGCAAGCAGAAGGCCCGCGCGAGCCACGCCAAGGGCCAGTGCGTGACCGGCACCTTCACGCCCACGGCCCAGGCTGCGGGCCTGAGCAAGTCGCCGAACTTCGCCAAGGCCGTGCCCGTGCTCGGGCGCTTCTCGATGGGCGGCGGCAACCCCAAAATCCCCGATGCCACCAAGGCGGCGGTGCGCGGCCTCGCCTTCCGCCTCGATCCGGACGGCAAGTCGTCGGACTTCGTCTTCGTCAACGCGCCGGTGCAGTTCGCCAAGAACCCGACGCAGATGCTCGGCTTCCTCGAGGCCCGCTTCCCCGCCGCCGACGGCAAGCCCGATCCGGCCAAGGTCAAGGCCTTCGCCGACGCCAATCCCGAGACGACGAACCAGGGCAAGTGGCTGGCGTCGAAGCCGGTGCCGGCGAGCTACGCCGGCGTCAACTACTGGGGCATCCACGCCTACACCCTGACCAATGCCAAGGGCGACAGGTCCGTCATCAAGTTCAAGCTGATCCCGACCGCGGGCGAGGCCGGGCTGACCGACGACGAGGCCAAGGCCAAGCCGGCCGATTTCCTCGTCGACGAGCTGAAGGAGCGCCTCGGCAAGGGGCCCGCCAGCTTCGACCTCGTCGCCATCATGGGCGAGGCCGGCGACCAGACCAACGACCCGACCGCGATGTGGCCCGAGGACAAGCGCAAGTCGGTGAAGCTCGGCACGATGGCGATCGCGGCGGTCGCCGACAACGCCAAGTGCGATTCAGGCGTGTTCGATCCGACGCAGCTCGCCGACGGCATCGCGGGCCCCAAGGACGATCCGCTGTTCGAGATCCGTTCGCCGGCCTATGCCGTGTCGCTGTCGCGGCGCGCGCAGTAGGTCAGGACGTCTTCAATTGAACCATCCCAGCGGGGCAGCCGGACGACGCAGGGGTGGCGCAGCGATGCGCCGCCCCTTCTTCATGCCGGCACACCTCGATCAGGCAACGTGCCGCCCGTTGAACACGGCGCGATGCCGGCAATGGACGAGGCGACGTCTGCTTGTTCCTGGAGCAGGCACCGATGAATGCCTGCGCCGGGGACTTGGGCGCTCGCTGTGGCGCTCGCTGTGCGCCGCCTAAACGAACGTGTCGCCTTTCTTCAGGAACTCCATGAAGGCCGGATCGTCGCGGACCTGGATCGGCAACGGCAGAGACTGCACCGAGGAGAAAAAGCCTGTCGATTTTCCGTCGGCAGCCGGGATCGCTTTCGCGATCTCGCCGCTCGATGCGAGATCGCCGCGAACGAAGCGCAGATGCTCGGCAAGCTCCGCATTGGCCAGCTCGAGATTGCCGCGATGCTTGGCGCGGAGCTGCTGATAGGCGAGCGTGCTGAGGTAGAGCGCATAACGCTGCTCGATATCGTGCGAGAACAGCTTGCGCCGGATGAAGTACCAGGCGATGCCGCCGGCCGCCAGAACGACGACGCCGACCACGACCCAATAGACCCAGGACGGCGTCTCGGCGACCTTGGCAGCATCTGTCTTCGCGGGTGCTCCGGGCTCGGCGCTTCCGGTCGCTGCCGGTTTGCTCGCGCCGGCCTTCTCGGTCGCCTGCTCATGACGCTGCTGCTCCTCGGCGATCGCCCGTGCCGTCTTGCTCGCGGCGTCGCGGATGGCGCCCATCGCCGCATCGATATCCTGGTCCGAGAACGGGGGCTCGCTGGCGAAGGTCCAGGGCATCGCCACCTTGCCGAATCCCTCGTTCGTGACGAGATGCGCCTGCACGCCGGCACTCACCCGCTGCCGCAGCGGATAGAGCATGCGGTAGTACCAGCGGTTCATGACGCGCGGAACGAGATCGCCGCTCGATTCGAGCAGCACCGTGCGATCGCCCAGCATCGCCTCGTAGGCGGCGGCGAAGTCCGTGCTGCCGACGGCGGGGGCGCCGAACGTGACCACAGCGCCGACGCGGTTCGGCGCGATGCCGCGATCGCGCGCGATGGCGGCTTCGATCCTCGCGTGGTCGAACGCCGCGACCTGTGCCATCGCTCCGCCGAGGGAATGGCCGGAGTAGATGATCTTGTCGATCTCGCCCTTCTCCAGTGCCTCGGAGAGCCAGTCCTCGATCTCGTCCTTGAGTGCGGCCCAGGCGATGGAGAAGCCGACGTGACGTCCGGGAGCCGGATCGCCGAGCTTGTCGAGCAGAGGGCCGTAGGCCTTTCGCAGGGCTTCCGTGCGCCGGTCCGCCGCACTGCCGAGATCACTCGTCAGCATGTCGAGGCGATTGGTCTTCCAATCGTTGCTGCTGGACGAGCCGCGGAAGATCACGAACGCCTTGCGCTCGAACACGAAGCCGAAGCCTTGCGCATCCGCGAGAACGCCGTGGGAATTCTTTTTCTCTCGCGTGGAATCGAACACGCTGATGCGGTCGACGCCCGGGCAGCAGCGCTCCAGGAAGGCCTTGATGCGGTCGGCCGGCTCGTAGGCGAGCGCGGTCTTGTAGGCCAGGAACTCGCACAGTTGCAGCGGTACCAGCGGCGCGCGGCCCGAACCCAGCGGCCGCCAGCGGTAGTCGTTCGCGAGCAGAGACCACGGTTGCGCGGCAGATCCGATTGTCTGCGCGAAATAGTCGGTGTCCAGCTCGATGCCGTCGACACGCGGGGGGCGTGCCAGCAGCTCGGTGATCTGCTTGACCAGATCCGGCGACGCCGCCGAACTGTCTTCCGCGACCTCTGTCATCAATCCTCGATCGGGAGCGCGATCCAGATCTCCGTGCGCCCGCTATCGTATCATTGGGCCGCCGATCATCAAGGCACCCCGAGAGAGAGCCGCTGTGGTCTCTGCTGGCCCTTCACGGACCGTGCAGGTTCGCTCCCTGTCATGCCCACACGAAGGGCTGGGCAGCAGTGCCCCAGCCCTCGATGCGTGCCATGACCGAGTACGTCGAGCCTAGTGTTCCGGCGCAAACATCTGCATCCCGTTCGTTGCGCGGTCGCGAGCAAATGTATGCGCCCAAGGAACACGAGCAAGCTTGTGTTTCGAGTGCTGTTT
>JAKAML010000156.1 GCA_021812845.1 Pseudomonadota bacterium | reverse complement strand
GACGCGATCGACAAGATCCGCACCGAGCTGCCGCGCTCCATCGACGAGCCGATCATCCAGAAGATCGACGTCGAGGGCCAGTCGATCGTCACCTATGCGGCCATCGCGCCCGGCATGACGCTCGAGCAGTTGTCCTGGCACGTCGACGACGTCATCAAGCGCGCGCTCCTCGGCTTGAAGGGCGTCGGCCGCGTCGAGCGGACCGGCGGCGTCGACCGCGAGATCCGCATCCTGCTCGACCCGGACCGCCTGTTGTCGCTCGGCATCACCGCGAGCGAGGTCAACCGGCAGGTGCGCGCGACCAACGTCGATCTCGGCTCCGGCCGCGGCGAGGTCGGCGGGCAGGAGCAGGCGATCCGCATCCTCGCCGGCGCGCGCCGGGTCGAGGATCTGGCCGCGACCAAGATCGTCCTCCCCGGCGGGCGCGAGCTGCGCCTCGCCGACCTCGGCCGCGTGATCGACGACGCCACCGAGCCGCGCTCGTTCGCGCGCCTCGACGGTCAGCCCGTCGTGTCGTTCGCCGTGTTCCGCTCCAAGGGCGCGAGCGAGCTTTCGGTCGCACAGGTCGTGGAGAAGAAGCTCGACGAGCTGCGCAAAGCCGATCCATCGGTGTCGATCGTCAAGATCGACGACGCCTACTCCTACACGGTCGGCAACTACCACTCGGCCATGGAGACGCTGATCGAGGGCTCGGTCCTCGCGGTCCTCGTGGTGCTCGTGTTCCTGCGCAACTGGCGCGCGACGCTGATCGCCGCGATCGCGCTGCCGCTCTCCGCCGTGCCGACGTTCTGGGCCATGGAGCTGATGGGGTTCTCGCTCAATCTCGTGAGCCTGCTCGCCATCACCCTCGTCACCGGCATCCTCGTCGACGACGCCATCGTCGAGATCGAGAACATCGTGCGCCACATGCGGATGGGGAAGTCGCCCTACCGCGCGGCGCTCGAGGCCGCCGACGAGATCGGCCTCGCCGTCATCGCCATCACCTTGACCATCGTCGCGATCTTCTCGCCGGTGTCGTTCATGGGCGGCGTCGCCGGGCAGTACTTCAAGCAGTTCGGCCTGACGGTCGCCGTCGCCGTGCTGTTCTCGCTGCTCGTCGCGCGCCTGATAACACCCATGCTCGCCGCCTATTTCATGCGCGAGCTGCCGCCCGAGGAGCACGGCACCGGTCCGGTCCTCGTGGCCTACGCCCGCTTCCTCGCCATGACGCTGCGCCACCGCTACACGACTCTCGTCGTCGGCCTCGCGATGTTCGCCGGCTCGATCTACGCCACCTCGCTGCTGCCCACGGCCTTCATCCCGGACGAGGACACGAGCCGCATCGTGGTCTCCGCCGAGCTGCCGCCCGGCGCCACGCTCGCCGACACGCGCGCGACGACCGACCGCATCGTCGCCAGCCTCAAGGGCATTCCCGAGATCCAGAACGTGCTCGTCATCGGCGGCAGCTCGCCGACCGGCAGCCGCGAGATCCGGCGCGCCGCCGTCATCGTGCGGCTGGTTCCGAAGTCCGAGCGGACGCGGTCGCAGAAGGCGATGAAGGCCGTCATCTCCGACAAGCTCGCCGCGATCCCCGACACCCGCGCCTGGTACGTCAACGAGCGCGGCGAGCGGGAGATGAGCTTCGCGCTGTTGTCGAACGACGGCACCGCGCTCGACCAGGCCGTCGGCCGGCTCGAGGCGGCGCTGCGCCGCGTGCCGGGCTTCACCAACGTCGCCGCCAACGCCGCCCTCGACCGGCCGGAGATCCGCGTCACCCCGAAGTTCGACGAGGCGGCGCGGGCCGGCGTCACGCCGGAGGCGATCGCCGAGACCGTGCGCGTCGCCACCATCGGCGACGTGGCCGCCAATCTCGCCAAGTTCAACGCCGGCGACCGGCTGGTGCCGATCCGCGTCCAGATCGAGGAGAACGCACGCACCGACCTCGCCCGCATCGAGGCGCTGCGCGTCACCTCGCTTTCGGGAGCCTCGATCCCCTTGGCCGCGGTCGCCGACGTCTCGTTCGGCCGCGGTCCGAGCGCGATCGAGCGCTACGACCGGAAGCGCCGCGCCAACCTCGGCGTCGATCTCGCCCAGGGGCTGCCGCTCGGCACCGCGCGCGAGACGTTCCTCAAGGTCGTCGACGAGGTCAAGCTGCCGCCCGGCGTCTCGCTGCAGCCCTCCGGCGACGCCGAGATCCAGGACGAGGTGGCGGCCGGCTTCATCCGCGCCATGGGCACGGGCCTCCTGATCGTGCTCGGAGTGCTGATCCTCCTGTTCGCCAGCGTGTTCCAGCCGATCACCGTGCTGTTGTCGCTGCCGCTCTCGTTCGGCGGCGTCGTGCTCGGACTCTTGGCCACCAACAACCCGGTGTCGATGCCGGTCTACATCGGACTGCTCATGCTGATGGGCATCGTCACCAAGAACGCGATCATGCTGGTCGACTTCGCGGTCGAGGAGATGAAGAAGGGCATTCCGCGCACCGAGGCGCTGATCGACGCCGGCAGGAAGCGCGCGCGGCCGATCGTGATGACCACGCTCGCCATGGCGGCCGGCATGTTGCCGTCCGCGTTCGCGGTCGGCGACGGCGGCGAGTTCCGCGCCCCGATGGCGATCGCGGTGATCGGCGGGCTGCTGGTCTCGACGGTGCTGTCGCTCGTGTTCGTGCCGTCGTTCTTCACCGTCATGGACGATCTGTCGTGGCTGATGACGCGGATCTTCGGCCGCTTCGTCGGCAAGGTGGACGAGCCGCCGGAGTATCTGGCGGCCCAGCGGGCGGCGGCCGGCGGGCACCCGACCACGGCGCCGCCGCACCTCGCGTCGCCGCCCGAGACCGCTCGCGCCGCCGTGCCGCGGAGACCGCTCGCCGCGGAATAGGACAGTTCCGTCATATCGTCATTGCGGCGAGGGGGACGAGCACCTACGTTGCGGCTCCACCCCCTCGGAGGAGACGCGCCATGTTCGACGCCCGCAGCCTGCTCGAAGCCCTCGTCAAAGGCGCGGCGCCGCCGGCCGCACAGCCGCCGTCGGGCGGTGGGCTCGGCGGTCTCGGCGGCCTGGGCGACCTGGGCGGCCTGGGCGGCCTGGGCGACCTGCTCGGGCAGATGATGCAGCAGGGCGGCGGTCGTGGCGGCGCCCAGCCGCAGGGCGGCGGAATGGGCGGCGGAATGGGCGGCGGCGGGGGCGGGCTCGAGGATCTCCTGCGCAACATGCTGCCCGGCGGCCCCGGCGCGGCCGCCCCACAGGGTGGCGCCCCTCAAGGTGGCGGCATGGGCGGCCTCGGCGACATCCTCGGCAAGCTGCAGCAGCAGATGGGCCAGGGCGGCGGACAGGGCGGCGGACAGGGTGGCGGCGGGCTCATGGACGTGCTCGGCCAGGTGCTCGGACAGGCCACGCAAGGCGTCAAGGAGGGCGCGGGCCGGATCGAGGACGCGACCGGCCTCGGCCGCGGGATGCGCGACGCCGTCGGGCAGGCCACCGGCCGCTCTCCCGACGACCTCATGAAGCAGCTCCAGGATCTGATCGCCAACAACCAGCTCGGCGCCGGCGCGGCGCTCGGCGGCCTCGGCGCGCTCGTGCTCGGCACCCGCACCGGACGCTCCGCCGCCGCCACCGCCGCCAAGCTCGGCGCGCTCGCGCTGATCGGCGGGCTCGCGTACAAGGCCTACCAGAACTACGCCGAGGGCCGGCCGATGATCGGCGGCCAGTTCACGCCCGAGGCGGCGCCCGGCGGCTCCGGCTTCGAGCCCGCCTCAGTGACCAACGAGAGCGCGACCCTCTACATCCGTGCCATGATCGGGGCGGCGGCCGCCGACGGCCGCATCGACGGCGCCGAGCAGCAGAAGATCCTCGGCTCGCTGAAGCAGGCCGGGGTCGACGCCGAGGCCGAGGAATTCCTGGCGCAGGAGCTGAACAATCCCGCGACACCGTCCGATCTCGTCGGCGCGGTGCAGTCGCCGGAGCAGGCGGTGCAGGTCTACACCGCCGCCCGCCTCGCCATCGAGCCCGATACCCAGGGCGAGCAGCGCTTCCTCGCCGAGCTCGCCGAGGGCCTCGGCATCGACCGCAATCTCGCCGCCCACGTCGACGCCGCGACCCGCGGCGCCGCGGCCTGATGCCGGCGCGCGAAAGCTCGACCTCTCGGGACGAGTGTCGCCGCGCGCCGCCAGCGGCAAGAGCGGGAGATATCACCGTTGGTCCGGGTTTCCGCCCCACCCGACCGACAAGGGCGCGTCGAACGGTACAAGAACCCGCGACCGGACGGTCGCGGGCCCTTGCTGGATCAGAGCGGGCGCGAGATCAGTTCTTCGCGGCCGGCGCGGCGGAGACCGCGGTCTCGTTGCGGAAAAACACGTCGACGCGCATTCCGGTCAGCAGCGGCGGCGTGCCGTCGAGATCGGCCTGCACCTCGAGCACCTCGACGTCGTTGGGCCGGCGCGGTCCGCGCGTGTTGATGCGCGGGTTACCCAGCGCCGAGCCGATCAGCGTCACCTTGCCCTCGAACTCGCGCTCGGGATAGGCGTCGGCGCGAACCACGATCCGCTGGCCGACCTTGATCTTGGTCGCGTCCCGCTCCTCGACCTCGGCCCGCACCTTGAGGCCCGAGAGGTCGCCGAAGGTCACGAGCACCGCCTCGGGCGAGGCCACCGTCAGCTCGCCCGATCGCGCGGTGACGCCGAGCACGGTGCCGTCATAGGGGGCGCGGAGCCGCGTCTTCTCGATCGCCTGCTCGGCGAGGCCGAGATCGGAGCGCGCCGCGGCCAGGGACGCCTCGAGCCGCGTCGGCAGCGGCGTCCCCTGGGCGACGAGCCTCGCCAGCGCGGCGCGTTCCGCCGCCGCCTTCTCCTCGGCCGCCTTGAGCCGGTTGCGCGCCTCGTCGAGGGTCAACTGATTGACGCGGCCCGCCCGCAGGCTGGCC
>JAKAML010000155.1 GCA_021812845.1 Pseudomonadota bacterium | reverse complement strand
CCGATCTGACGATCGCGCTCGACCCCGATCCGCTCCGCGGCGCTACCCTGCGCGCGCTGCGGCCGCTCTCGCGCGATGAGGCGCAATCGCTCGGCGCGGCATTCGCCGCCATGCCGCCGTGGTCCGCCTATCCGTTCTCCGCCGATGCCCTGGCGGCCTATCTGGCCCGCTCCGAGCCGCACGCGCCGCGCCGCGCGATCACCTGCGGCGGCGAGATCGCGGGCGCCGTGGGTTGGAGGCTCGACTGGCTGCGCGGGCCTTATCTCCAGTTCCTCGGCCTCCTGTCCGCGTACCAGGGCCGCGGCCTCGGCGAGGCCGTGCTGACATGGCTCGAGCACGAGGCGAGGACCGCCGGAGAGCGCAACCTCTGGGTCGCGGTCTCCGATTTCAACCACGGCGCGATCCGCTTCTACGCTCGTCACGGGTACGTCGAGACCGCCCGCCTCGACGACCTCGTGCGCGACGGCAGGAGCGAGATCCTGATGCGCAAGCGGCTCGCCTGAGAGGCCCCTCACGCCACCTCGAGCACGATGCGCCCGCGCACCTTTCCCGCCAGAATCTCCGGCGCCAGCGCCATCACGTCCTCGACCGGGCGCGTCACCGTCACCGCCGCGAGCTTCGTCTTGTCGAGATCGGTCGCGAGCCGCGCCCACGCCTTTTCACGCCGCGGCTTCGGGCACATCACGCTGTCGACGCCGGCGAGCGTGACGCCGCGCAGGATGAATGGCGCGACGCTGCCCGGCAGGTCCATGCCTTGCGCGAGACCCGTTGCCGCGACCGTGCCGCCGTAGCGGGTCATCGACAGCACGTTGGCCAGCGTGTGGCTGCCGGCGACGTCGACCGCGCCCGTCCAGCGCTCGCGGCCGAGCGGCTTGGCGGGTCCGGAAAGCTCCTCGCGCGGGATGATCTCGGAGCAGCCGAGTCCGCGCAGGTACGGCGCCTCCTCGGCACGGCCGGTCGAGCCCCACACCTCGTGGCCGAGCTTCGACAGCACCGAAACCGCGATCGAGCCGACCCCGCCGGCCGCGCCCGTGACGAGCACGGGGCCACTGCCCGGACGCACGTCGTGCGCCTCGAGCGCGAGGATGCACAGCATCGCCGTATAGCCCGCGGTGCCGATGGCCATGCTTTCCGCCGCCGAGAGCCCCTGCGGCCGCTTGACCAGCCAGTCGCCGTTGACCCGCGCCATCTGGCTGTAGCCGCCGCTGTGCGTCTCGCCCACGCCCCAGCCGTTCAGGATCACGCCGTCCCCGGCCGTGAAGTCCTTGTGCCCGGAGCGGATCACGGTTCCTGCGAAATCGATGCCGGGGATCAGCGGGAACTTGCGGATGATCGGCGCCTTGCCGGTCAGCGCCAGACCGTCCTTGTAGTTGATCGTGGTATGGGTGATGCGGACGTCGACGTCGCCGGGCATCAGGTCTGCATCTGTCAGTTCGCTCCAGGCGATCCTGGTGCCGCCGTCGCCTCGGGTCGCCACGAGGGCCTTGAAGGTGTCCATGGGGTTCCTTTCCATCCGCGTGCCCGTCCGTCGGGTGTCTCGCGCGCGAACCGTGGCCGACCTTCGGCGCCGCTGCAATCTGCCGCGGACGCCCCGGCGGATATTTGTTTGCGGCCGATCGTCGGCACGCGAGCACATCCCTGCGCCGTCACCGCCCGCCGCGCCGAACCTCCGCCATCACTGGCCCCGCCACTGGCCCCGCCCGTCCGCTGGACGCCGAGGAGCCTCATTTCGCGCTTGCACAGGTGCATCGCAGCAACGTTTTCGCTTGGCATTCGACCTTCGTCGCATCTAAGTTCTCGCCCGTCGGCGGCCCGACCCTGGTCGCGCCGATGCTGAACCAGCCGGTCTCCACCCCCGGAGCGCCGGTGTCACAAGGGAGAAGCAACGATGGAATTGAGGATGCGAATGAACGTGCTCGCCGCACTGATGTCATTCGGCTTCATCGCTGCGGTCGTCCTCGGGATGGTCTGACGGGATCTCGCGAGCACGAAGTGGGGTTCACGCAGTGCCAGGACGCGTCTCGATCGTTTGATGTTCGGTGCTGGCCAAGACGAGATTGCATAATCAGCGAACGACGCACGACCCGGCCGCCGCCTCGTCCAGCGGCCGGACCCAAGATCCCAAGGAGATCCCAAGGCGCGATCCTCATCCGAGGCTCGCGCCTTTCTCGTTCGGGCACTTCCGGGTCGCGTCCCGGCACCTCCGGCCCGGCCGCCGACCGGCTCAGCGCCGGATCATGTAGCCGAGGATCGCGCCCGCGAGCGGCAGCGCCATGCGATCGAAGCGGAACGGGATCGCCGCCATCACCTGCGGAATGAACAGGAGGCCGGCACCGATCAGCGCCAGGATGAGCGCCGTCGCCAGCGTCGACGTCGTCGGCATCCGGACGTCCTTGAGCACCAGCGAGCCGAGCACGCCGACGATCCACACGATGACCGCGAACACCGCGGCGTGGATGAACGTCCGCGGATCGCCGCTCAGCGGTATGAACTTCAGCACGCTCGGTGCGCCGAACCAGGCCGCCGCGATCTGCAGCGCCACCAGAACGAGATAGCCGATCATCGTGTCCTCCCCCGTCGTTGTCCCGCCACCCTCTTTAGCCCAGCCCTGTCGCCACGCCCACCCCCGCGACGAGTCCCGGGTCCATCCGGTCGCGCCCCGATAAGATCGAGCCGGCCGGAACCCTTCCGCATCCGCGCCTGGTGTCGTGACCGCGAAGTCCGCTTCATTCATCCGAGCATTCGGCGGCGGACGTCGCGGTCTGAACGACACCGGCAACGTTGCTTTTCTAGTGTGATTCAGATCGGGAAGTCCGTCCCGGCATGTCGAGACGGAATGAAACGGACTTGTCGATCATCACACTAGCCGCCCGCCGCCACGCGCGCGCTCCACTCGGCGGCGCGGGCGTCGGCGCGGACCAGGATCGGCGGCGGATCGCGGTCCTCGGGCGTCGACAGGATCGCGTCCGAGACCGGCCCCGCCGGCCGCGCCAGGAGCCAGCTCAGCAGGCCGGCCAGGATCAGCCCCGCCAGCACCGGCGCCATCCATGCGAGCAGCTCCGGATAGGCCTTGTAGCAGATCAGCGCCATGACCGCGCCGAGCGCCATGTGGCGCCAGTGGAATTGCAGCGCCGCCCCGAGCGCGATACCGCCGTCGTCGTCGCGGCGCTGCGCCTTCCAGCCGGCGTCGATGCCGAACAGGATCTGGAACACCGCCACCGTCTGCGTGACCATCAGGATGGGCGCGATCAGCATCGAGAACGTGGTCTCGGTCAGCACGCCGGCCAGCGCCCGCACGGGACCGCCGACCTCCCGCGCGCGGAGCGCCCGCTTCATCTCGAGCAGGAGGCCGAAGCCCTTGGGCAGCAGCACCACGGCCATGGTGGCGAGGAACAGCCGCAGCGCCGCGCCGGGGTCGATCACCGGCCAGATCGGGAACAGCGATTTCGCGTCCTGGAAATAGCTCGGGATCATCTGCTGGCCCTGCAGCGCCAGCACGAGGCCGACCGCGAGCGAAAGCGCCCAGATCGCCGACACGAGATAGGCGGAGGCCCCCATCAGCATGTGGACGCGGCCCATGCCGGTGATACCGGCCGCCGGCACGATGGCGAGATGCTGGAGGTTGCCCTGCGCCCAGCGCCGGTCGCGAACCACGAGATCGACGAGGCTCGGCGGCATCCCCTCGTAGGAGCCCTGGAGGTCGGGCGCCATGTGGACGCCCCAGCCGGCGCGCTGCAGCAGCACCGCCTCGACGAAGTCGTGGCTCAGGATGTGGCCGCCGAACGGCGGCCGGCCGGGCAGCTCCGGCAGTCCGGCGGCGCTCGCGAACGCCCGCGTGCGGATGATCGCGTTGTGGCCCCAGTAGTTGCCCTGGTCGCGGTGCCAGAAGGCGATGCCGGCGGCGACCGCCCGGCCGTAGATGTTGCACGCGAACTGCTGCAGCCGCTGCAGCAGGGTGTGGCCGCCGACGAGCCGCGGCACGGTCTGGATCAGCCCGGCGTGCGGATCGGCATCCATCGCGCGCGCCAGCCGGACCAGGGTCTCGGCCGCCATCACGCTGTCGGCGTCGAGAATGACGAAATGCTCGTAGCCGCCGCCGAAGCGCTCGATCCAGTCCTTGATGTTGCCCGCCTTGCGGCCGGTGTTCTGTCTGCGCCGGCGGTAGTTCAAGTCGATGACCGGCGCGAGGTGCCGCTTCAGGTCGGCGTAGACCCGCTCCTCGACCCCGCCCGGGCCCGACCCGCGCGTATCCGACAGGACGAACACCTCGAACGCCCGCGCGCGGTCGAGCGCGGCCAGATCCTCCGCCATCGCCTCGATCGTGCCGGCGATGCGCGCCGGATCCTCGTGATAGACGGGAAACAGCAGCGCGGTGCGGGACGTGAGCGGGCCCGACGCCGCGGGCACGGCGATGGTGTCGGCGCTGTCGCCGGCATAGAGCGGCAGGAAGCCCATGGCGGCCGACAGCGTGCCGAGCGCGATCCAGCCGAACGCGATCGTCGACAGCACGAGGAACACGAGCTGGATCGGCGTCATCTGCACGAACGCCAGCACGCCGTAGAGCTCGCTCGCGAACGCCGCCAAGAGCATCGCCGCGCCGAACGTCACCGCCGCCCGCGCCACCCAGTCGCCGCGCCGCCGCGGCGGACGCGGCGGCGGTCCGGCGCCCGCGGGTGCACGGGCCGCGAAATCCTGGTCGGGCATCTCGAGCGGGCTCTCGGCGCCGATCAGGACCGGGTCGCTCGCATCCTTCCACGGCGCGGGGGGCTTCTCGGCGATGGCCGCGGGCGGCGGCGCACCGTGCGGCTCCCCGCCCGGCAGCTCGTCGAAGCCGTCGAGCACGCCGAGCGCCCCCGGTCCGCTCCCGTTCCTCGAGGTCGGCTCGCTCATGGACGGCTCGTCATGCCTTCGTCCAGCGGTAGATCCAGCTCTCGG
>JAKAML010000154.1 GCA_021812845.1 Pseudomonadota bacterium | reverse complement strand
GTGCGGCGCGCGGCCGGCCGGCTGCCGGCGGACGAGTTGCGCCAGCACCCGGAGGCCGCACCCCGAGAGCCGGAGCCGCCCGGAATTCGGAGCGCCACAGATCGAACGACCGAGCGAGAGCGACGATGACGCTGCTGCGACTGACCTACGTGAGCACCGCCGCCCGTGACCTGTCCCCCGACGAAACGACCGATCTCGTCGCCCGGGCGCAGCACCGCAACAAGGGGCTGTCGGTCACCGGCATCCTGCTGTTCAACGGGCTCAACTTCCTGCAGACGCTCGAAGGCGGCGAGCCGGCGGTCATCGACCTGATGCGGTCGATCGCCGCCGACGACCGGCATACGGGCATCGTCGTCATCCACCGGCACGGGATCTCGGAGCGCGCATTCAAGGACTGGTCGCTCGGCTTCTCGCGCACCCGTGTCGGCCGGGCGCTCACGGCCGGTGGCGGCGCCTCGGCCGGAAACGGCCTTTCCGAGCATCACCTGCCCGCCGATCTGCCCGAGCCGCTGGTGCGGCTCTACCGGAGCTTCGAGACGGTCAGCCGGGGCACAGCGTGAGCGCGCCTTCCGGATCAGCAGGTGTTCGGGCGACGCAGCCGGTTCAAATCGGGTGGAAAGTGCTCTAGACAGGCGACAACGGCGCCGGCTGCGGAGCAACGCCGCCAGCATTCGAGGGCAGGGACTTGGCCAACGCACCCGACGTCAAAGTGATGTTCCGGAACGACCCGCCCGCGTGGTCGCTGAGGCGACCGAAGTCGGCGGTCCAGGAAGCCTACGATCTCATCGGCGCGCCACTCAGGATGGCCCTGCTTCCCGATCACCTCAACGAAAAGTTGCATCTCACATCACTGCGCGCCGAACGGCTGTCGATGGTGCTTCCCGAGCTTTCGGGCCGGGTGCTGGACATCGGCGCGGGCGACAACATGCTGGTCCGGCTCTACCGGCAGAAGATGGCGGGCGCCACGGGTGGGGCGGCCGAGAAGGCGGCGGCGAGTGTCGGCCTCGACGTCGTCGACTGGGGCGGCGCGTGCACGATCGTTCCCGACTGCCGCCGGCTGCCCTTCGAGGACGCCTCCTTCGACACCGTGACCTTCGTCGCCTGCCTCAACCACATCCCCGAGCGGCGGGAGGCGATGGCGGAGGCCTACCGGGTGCTCCGTCCCGGCGGACGTCTCGTGGCGACCATGATCGGCAAGCTGGTCGGCGACGTCGGCCACGCCATCTGGTGGTACAGCGAGGACAAGCATCGCGAGGTGCAGGCGGGCGAGGTCATGGGCATGGACCCGCGGGACGTGCGCGAGCTGATCGCGGGCGCCGGGTTCACGGGTCTCGTCGAGCGCCGCTTCGTCTACGGTCTCAATCACCTGTTCGTCGCCGGGCGGACGGCCTGACGCGCGACGCCGTCCGCCGAGCCGTGCTCCCGATCCACACCTTGTCCCGATGCCCGCGACGCCGCTCGGAACCGACGCCAGCCCAGATCGACCCCGATGACCGGCACCACGCCTCGCCAGATGCTCGTCTACGTCGTCGTCGGCGGGTTGACGTTCCTGGTCTTCCTCGCGGCCAACGCGGCCCTGACGCGCTTCCTGTCGTTCCCGCCGCCGGCCGCGACCGGCGGCGGACTCGTCGTATCCGGACTGTTCAACTTCATCGCGCACCGCCGGGTGACCTTCCGCAGCACGCGGCCGGTCTCGGCGTCCTTCGTCCGCTATGCGCTGCTGCTCGGCTTCACGTCGCTGACCGGCGCGCTGATCGTCGCCGTCGCCACGGGCTGGCTCGGGCTCGGCGTCGTGGCGGCCAACGCGCTCAGCCTGCTGGTGGTCACCGGACTGAGCTATGTACTGATGGCCCGTCTCGTGATGTAGGGGGTGTGCGACGTGACCAAGGACGCTTCTCGGCAGACGATCAGCGACTTCGGCGACCAGTGGACGCGCTACGTCGACAACGACGGCCACTACGGCTCGGCGGCGCTGTTCGAGGACATCCTGGGACCATTCGCCGGGCGCGGCCTGATCGCCGACAAGGTGGTGCTCGACATCGGCAGCGGAACGGGCCGGATCGTCGCCATGCTGCTTGCGTCCGGCGCGCGCGAGGTGGTGGCCGTCGAGCCGTCGGCGGCCTGCGACGTGCTGCGATCGAACGTCGCCGCGCACGGCAACCGGGTGCGCTGCTTCAACGTCACCGGCGACGCACTGCCCGAGGGTCTCGTCGTCGACAGCGCCGTCTCGATCGGCGTCCTGCATCACATCCCCGAGCCCGACCCGGTGATGCGCGCGGTCCACCACGCCTTGAAGCCGGGCGGGGCGTTCGTCGCCTGGCTCTACGGCCGTGAGGGAAACGGGCTCTATCTCGCCCTCGTCCAGCCGCTGCGCGCCGTCACCACGCGGCTGCCGCACCGGCTCCTCGACGGGCTGTGCCACACCCTCAACGGCGTGCTCGCGCTCTACGTCGCACTCGCCAGGCGAATGCCGGTGCCGATGCGCAGCTACGTCACCGAGGTGATCGCGCCGCTCGACCGCCGGAAGCGCCACCTCGTCATCTACGACCAGCTGAACCCGCGCCACGCCGACTACTATACTCGCGCCGAGGCACGGGCGCTGTTCGAACGGGCGGGCTTCGTCGACGTGGAGCTCCATCACCGGCACGGCTATAGCTGGACGGTGCTGGGCCGCAAGCCCGGCGCGGTGCAACCTTGAGCAGCGCGACCTCGCGCGGGGCGACGGACCGATGAGCACACGACGTCCCGCCCCCGTGACCGGAGCCCGGCCCGCCGCGACCACGGGCGAGAGGCTGCGCCTCGCCGCCGCACTGTTGCTGCTGGTGCTCGCCGGGGTCTACGGCGAGGCGACTAAGGTGCTGGTCGCCGACGACGACAACCTGTGGCTCGCCTACGCCGTCGACAAGTCGCTCTCGCGCAGCAGCGGCAATGCGCTCGAGGATGCCGTGATCGAGGCCGTGCGCACGATGCCCGCCGACGCTGCGACACCTGCGAAGTCCCCGGGCGCCGGCTCCGCGGGCGAGGCGCTCTACCGGCTCGAGATGCGGCGCGACTACGACATCAACTACCGGCTGCCGCTCGTCGCCTGGGCCGGCGTCGACCGGCTCTTGTTGTCGCGCGTGACCGACCACATCGCGCGGACGGTGCAGCGGCTGACCTATGCTCTGCTGCCGGTCGTGCTGGCGCCGTGGCTCGTCTTCGTCTGGCTCGCCGCGCGGAGCGACAGCGAGCGGGTCCGCCACGCCACGCTGGCGGTCGTCGCCTGGTTCGCGCTGGTCGCCATCGTCAACTCGGCCAAGGGCACCTTCACCCCGTTCGCGAAGCCGCTGTCGCCGCAGACGCTGGTCGATCTCGTCACGTTCGCGATCAGCCCCGGCGCCGCGTTCAGCATCCTCGGCTTCACGCCGCGCAACATGCTGACAGTATTGGTGGCGGCGGCACTGCTCGCGCGCTGGAGCGGCCGCGACAGGATCGGCTATGCGCTGCTCGCACTCACCGCGGGCGTGCACACGAGCCTCGGCCTGATGGTGATCGCGTGCGTTGCCGCCAGCGACCTGCTCTTCGGCCGCGAGCGGCTGCGCGATCCGGTCGTGCTGGGCTTCCTTGCGGCCGCCCTCATCTACATCGGGATCAACGAGCGGATGTTCTCGATCGTCGCACCCCGGATGGGTCTCGTGCTCGCCGTCGCGGCACTCGCCGGGCTGCCGCTGGTCGGCTGGTGGATCTTCGCCCGCGAGCCGGCAGAGCGAGTGGCGCTGCTGCGGCCGTTGACGGACCTCGCCCTGCGGATGGGACGGCGCCAGGACCCGCTGATCGCCCAGGACGTCGCCGTGCTCGGCGGCGCGCTCGCGACCTTCCTCGTCGTCTCCGCCGTCATGTCGCAGATCGCCGGCCGGCACGCGGTCTTCTACTTCTGGGGCCAGTTGCCGACCCGGTTCTATGCCGCGGTCGGGCCCGGCTTCCTGATCGGCGCGCTGGCGCTCGCCTTCCGGCGCGTCCCCCGCGATCCGCTGACCGCCGCGGTCGGCACGCTGGCAGTGGCGGTGATCGCGGCCGGCGTGCTGTTCGTCGGCAAGCAGCCGCCACCCAATCGCAAGCTCGAGGCCGAGCTCACGGCCCACGAGGCCGCGCTCGCCGGGGGCCGCCGCCGGGACCCGCTCGGCGACGAACGGCTGATCTACTACGAGCTCGGTCGCACGCTGGCGAACGGCGGCGACGTGCTGGCGCGGCTGCGTCCCGCGCGGCCGTGATCGCTAATGTGGCGGCGTCGCATGATCGGTCACGATCGGCGCGGAGGGCATCACGGCCAAGGGCTCTGCGGCCGGACTGCCCTCGAGCCCGGACAGCCGCATCTGGCTGATCTGGTCGGCGATGAGGCCGAGCATGACGATCAGGATGCCGGCCAGGATCAGCAGCATCCCGCCGACCGGGATGCCGAGGCCCACGACCGCCGCCATGACGAGACTGTACACGGTGCCCGCGAGTCCGCTGACGATGCCGATCGGCAGGAAGAAGCGGATCGGCGCGAACAACAGCACGGCACGGATCAGTTGCAGCGTGGCCTCGAAGCCGTCCTTGATGCGCACGGTCGACGAGCCGATCCGTGGATTGGTCGCCACCGGCACGAACAGCATCGGATAGCCGCGCTCGAGCATCACCAGCGTGGTCACGAGGCTGGCGCTGAACCGGTTGGGGATCAGCGGCAGGTAGCGCAGGATCACGTCGCGGCGGAACACGCGCAGGCCGCAGTTGAGGTCGGCGCCGGCGCGGATGCCGAGACCGCGCCCGACCAGCCGGATCACGAACTTGCCGACCGCGCGGGTGAGCGACGCGGAGCCCGTCGTGCGCTGGCCGATGGCGGCGACGGCGTCGTCGGCCCTTATCCCGGCGTAGAGGCTCCGGAGATCCTCGACCCGATGCTCGTTGTCGCCGTCGAACCAGGCG
>JAKAML010000153.1 GCA_021812845.1 Pseudomonadota bacterium | reverse complement strand
TCCTACCTGCAGGACCGCCGCCAGGCTTACGAGAACCTCGGCAAGCGTACCGGCATTGCCGGCATCAAGGCGGTGGCGACCGCGCTGATCCAGGCCGAGCGCTACGGCACGCCGCTCGGCCAGGCGCTGCGCGTCATGGCCAAGGAGAACCGCGACATCCGCATGTCGGAGGCCGAGAAGAAGGCCTCGGCCCTGCCGCCGAAGCTGACCGTGCCGATGATCATCTTCTTCCTGCCGGTGCTGTTCGTCGTCATCCTCGGCCCGGCCGCCATCAAGTTCTGGAAGATGGGCTGAGCGGAGAGGCGCCCGCACCGGCACCCGCACCAGCACCAGCACCGGAGACGGCCGGGCGACGGCCGGGACTCCGCATCGAGCACTGTGTCGCGTCGAGCCCCGGTCCCAGGACCGGGGCTTTTTCGCGTCGTCGCTGCGGCAGCGCGGCCGCCAACGACGAACGCCGCGCACGTTCGTGCGCGGCGCCGGGTGGTCTCGGGGCGTGCTGCCGGACGGGGTCGGTTCAGCGCGTCGAGGGCTTGAACTGCGGCTCGGCGTAGGCGTCGGCCAGCACCGCCGCGGCGTTGACCGGGGCCTGGGCCTCGACCGCGGCCGGCTTCAGCGCCGGCGCCGCGGCCTTGGCCTGCTTCACGCCCGTCGCAGCCTTGGGAGCCGCCGCGGTCTGCACGGACGGCTGCTCGGCGGCCGCCGGCCTGCTGTCGTTCCTGACCAGCTTGCGGACGACGCCCGAGTTGTGGGCCGTGCTGTCGGCGACGGCGGTACCCTGTCCGAGCGAGGTCGCCTCGTCGTGCTTTCCCTGCAGGCCGAGCACGATGGCGAGGTTCTGGCGCACCTTGGTGTTGCCGGGATCGGCGTCGATCGACTTGCGCAGCAGCTCCTCCGCCTTGCCCGCCTCGCCGCTCATCGCGTAGGCCATGGCCAGGTTGTTGGTCACCGACGGCTGGTTCGCCGAGAGGGTCAGGGCGCGCTCGTAGAGCGGGATCGAGTCCTTGTAGCGGCCCTGCTTGGCGAGCAGCGTGCCGCGGGCGGAGACGACGCGCCAGTCGGGCGCGGTCGGGTCGTCGGCGGCCTCGAGCAGCGGCGCGGCGACGGAGAGCTGGTCGAGCTCGAGCGCCAGCCGCCCGTACTCGGAGTTGAGCCGCTTGTCCTTCGAATGGTAGAGCGACGCCTGCTGCATGACGGCCAGCGCCTGCCCCCTCTGACCGAGCGCCTTGAGGTTCTTGGCGTAAGCGATGGCGGCGTCGAGATTGCGCGGCTCCTTGGCGTACTCCTTGCCCCAGTAGGCGGTGGCCTTCTCGAGCTCCCCCGTCGCCGGCTCGCCGGTTCCGGTCTGGCCGGCGCCGGCCTGGGCCGCGGGCGGGGCCTCGGCGAGGAGATCGGTTCTCGCGTCCTGGCCGAGGCCGCCGGAGCAGGCGCTCGCCATCAGCGCGGCGGCAAGGGTGGCGACGATGCGGGGCGCACGGGCCGGGACGACGCACGGGGGGCTCTGGCAGGTGTCGGCCATGTCGAAACCTCGTTGTGGCCCGCGCGCGGGCGAATCGGGACGGACGAATCGCTCCGTCGGCGTCGAGTTTCCGGGACAGCGGTCAACAAACGCTTAACCCGCCTCGGTCGCCAGGGCGCCCTCCGCCGGGGCGCTGACGGCCGCGTTGCGCCGGCATCGGCGGGCTGTGCTGTGGGCGGCCGGCCCGTGTGCCCGGCGTGCGATTGTGCTTTGCTGGCCGAGGCGATATGGCGGACGGGCGGAGCGGGGTGGCTGCCGCAGTGTGCCGTCGAATGCGCCGTCGAATGCGCCGTCGAGAGGGGACGTCCGATCATGAACGAGCAGTCGTCGTCAGGTGCGGCCCCGGGCGCGGCGCGGATCACGCCGGCCGACGTCCTGCTGCCGTCCGGCACCGCCGCCGGCGCGGTGCCCGTTCGCCTCGTGCGGGAGGGGGCTGACGCGGCCGCCGAGACCGGAGATGCCCTGGGTGCGGCGTGGCTGGACGCGGTCCGTTTCACCCCGGCCGCCAAGAAGCAGGCGCTGGTCCCGTCCGTCGAGGGGCGCGTGACGGGCGTCGTGCTCGGCGGCGGCAATGGTGCGGCGGGCGAGCCGTCGGGGCCGTCGGACCTGCTGGCGGGCCAGCTCGCGCAGTCCCTGCCCGCCGGTACCTACCGGCTCGGCGCCGGGTTCGCCGAGCCGCGGCTCGCGGCGCTGGCCTGGGGGCTCGGCGCCTACCGCTATCGCCGCTACAAGTCGTCGAACGGGGATCCGCCGCCGGCGCTGTCGCTGCCCGACGGCCTCGCGCGCGAGGAGATCCTGAACGAGGTCGAGGCGGTGTGGCTCGGCCGCGACCTCATCAACACGCCGGCGTCCGATCTCGGGCCGGCGGAGATCGACGCCGCGGCGCGGGCGCTGGCCGCGCGGCACGGCGCGGCGGCAGAGGTGATCGTCGGCGACGCGCTCCTCGATCGGAACTTCCCGCTGATCCACGCCGTGGGCCGCGCCAGCGACCGCGCACCGCGCCTGATCGACATCACCTGGGGCCGCAAGGGCGCGCGGCGCGTGACGCTGGTCGGCAAGGGCATCACCTTCGACACCGGCGGCCTCGACATCAAGCCGTCGAGCGGGATGCTGCTGATGAAGAAGGACATGGGCGGCGCCGCGACCGTGCTCGCGCTCGGCCACATGATCATGGGCCAGCGGCTCGACGTCGAGCTCAGGATCCTGATCCCCTCGGCCGAGAACAGCATCGCCGGCAACGCCTTCCGGCCGAGCGACGTGATCCGGAGCCGCGACGGCCGCACGGTCGAGATCGGGAATACCGACGCCGAGGGCCGGCTGGTGCTCGCCGACGCGCTGGCCTACGCGGGCGAAGGCACGGGCGAGGCGGCGGGCGGAGCGGGCGACGTCCTCGTGTTCGCAACGCTGACCGGCGCGGCGCGCGTGGCGCTGGGCCCCGACCTGCCGGCCTTCTTCACCGACGACGACGCCTTCGCGGCGCGGGTCGGGGCGGCCGGCGAGCGGATCGGCGATCCGGTCTGGCGGATGCCGCTGTGGCCGGGCTACGAGCGCTTCCTCGACAGCGAGGTCGCGGACATGAACAACGTCTACGACGCCCCGTTCGCGGGCGCCGTCACCGCCGCGCTGTTCCTGCGCCGCTTCGCGCGCAACGCCGCGCGCTTTGCCCATTTCGACCTCTACGGTTGGCGGCCTGCCGCACGACCGCTCGGACCCAAGGGCGGCGAGCCGCAGACCGCGCGCGCGGTGTTCGAAGCATTGAAGCAGGAGTGCGGCCGATGATCCGCAGTGGCGACGGCACGCCGGCGGCCGACGGCGGCGACGAGGGTCGCGGCCTCGCACCGCTCGATCCGCGCCGCCACGCCTTCCGCGCCGATCTCGCCGCGCAGTCGCTCTACGGCAAGATCGCCGCCCCGCGCTACGTCAGCGGCAAGCGGCTGCAGGTGGTGCGGCCGGCGGTGCCGCTGCGCAAGCGGCCGACGGCGGCCGTCGGCTTCGAGACCGAGGCGATCTTCGGCGAGACGGTGACGGTCTACGACGAGGCCGAGGGCTGGGCCTGGGTGCAGCTCGACCAGGACGGCTACGTCGGCTACCTGCCAGCCGACACGCTGTCGCCCGAGGTGCGGACGGCAACGCACCGCGTCAAGGCGCTCGGCACGTTCGTCCATCCCGTGCCCGACATCAAGGCGCCGCCCCTGATGCACCTCTCGATCAACGCCCGCCTCGCGGTCGCGACCGCGGAGGGGGCGTTCGTGGCGCTCGACGGCGGCGGCTACGTCTACGCGCGGCACGTGGCCGAGATCGCCCGCCGCGAGCGCGATTTCGTCGAGGTCGCCGAGCGGCTGGTCGGCACGCCCTACCTGTGGGGCGGCAAGACGCGGATCGGCATCGACTGCTCGGGGCTGGTCCAGGTGGCGCTGACGGCCGCCGGCGTGCCGTGCCCGCGCGACAGCGACATGCAGCAGGCCGAACTCGGCTCGAACGTGCTGGTGGCCGAGCAGCTCGAGGGCCTCGAGCGCGGTGACCTCGTGTTCTGGAAGGGGCACGTCGGCGTCATGACCGACGGGCTGATGCTGGCTCATGCCAACGCCCACCACATGGAGGTGGTGGTCGAGACCGTGCACGACGCGGTGGCGCGCAGCGCCCGGGCCGGGCAGCCGATCGCCGCCGTCAAGCGGCTCTCGGGCCCGCCGCCGTCCGCCTGATATCCCTGGGCGGAAGCAGGTTCGACCGCAGCGAACCCCGCGGCTCGGGATTGCACCCGTGCCAGGTCCCCTTCCACGTCATGGCCGTGCTCGACACGGCCATCCAGGGCCGTGATGGGTGATGCCGCAGAATAATGCCGGTTGGCCGGATCAAGTCCGGCCCTGGAGTGGAAGGGTCATGGGGCTGATCGGTGTTTCGGCTCGGCGGCCGGGGCCTCAGCGGCGGTAGGGGATGAAATGGCGGTCGTGCACCGCCGTCTCGGCATCCGCGATCCGGGCGTGCACCGGCAAATCCCGTCGCTGGCTCCAGATCGAGCCGTCCTTCAGCATGACCCGCGTCTCGACCGACAGCGGCGCGCCGGTCATGACGCTCTCGGTCCGGCGCTGGACGACGCGGCCGGCGGCGATCGCCTCGACCAGCGGCAGGAAGGCGTCGAGCGACTGCACCGGCAGATCCTCGAACGTCTCGCCGGCGACGGCGATGTCGTAGTGCTGGTCCGTGCGCAGCACGAGCTCGAACGGACAGGCGGGGTGATCGTTCGGCCGGACCGACAGCTTCCACGCCTGATGGCCGTCGACCTGCTCGACGTGGGCCTGATCGGCGATGGTCGGCACCCAGTAGCGCAGCGAGGCGATGGTGGCCTGCAGGCGCGAGCGGAAGACGTCGTCGGCGATCATCGGCAGCGTCCGTGGTGAGCGAGGCCATGGCGCCGGGGAGGCGCGA
>JAKAML010000152.1 GCA_021812845.1 Pseudomonadota bacterium | reverse complement strand
TGCTGCCGGCGGGCGAGGCGGCAGTGCTGATCCCGGCCGTCAAGCTGATCCATGACCTGACCCAGATCGCGCGGCTCTGTCTCGACGGCCCGTTCGATCCGGCCGCGGCCCCTCCGGGGCTCAGGGATCTGATGGCGCGGGCAGGCGATGCGCCGAGCTTCGCAGCGCTCGAGACGCGGCTCACGACGACGCTCGACGCGGTGGCGGGGCTGTTTCCGGAGATCGTGCAGTGAGCGACCGGCAGCCCTGAAGCTGCCGTCCGACCCGCAAACATGCGGCCAGTGTGGGATCAGGCCGTGCCCGCGACGCCGGTGTGCCCCAACCGGCGACCACAAGCCGTGGCGGCGAAGAAATCGGGCTGACGCGGGCGCTCGAACGACGTCGTCGCGGACCAGCCCTGCCGTTCCGAGACGCGCTCGTGCAGCGCCGCGCCGTGCATGTGGAGCAACGTCCTGGCAAGGCAAGCGTGGAGGCTGCCGGGCTCGCGTGCCGCCACGGGCGCGCTCGCGGCCGGCACCGAGACGGTGAGCCGCACCTCGCCGAGCAGCGTCTCGGCGGTGACGAGGACCAAGCCTGCCGGCTGCCGCCGGGCCAGCGCCTCGGCGAGAATGTTGACGAGGGCCTGGCGGACCGTCCGGCGGTCGGCGAGAATCTCGGTCTCCGGCGCGATCTGGATGCGGATGGCCGCCGCGAGGTCGGCGGTCGCGCGATGGCAGTGGAAGCTCCAGGCGTCGCGTGCGAGGGCTCCGAGGTCGACGACATCGGTCGGGGCGTGTCGCGTCGGATCGGCGAGGAGCGAGGTGACGGCGAGCGTGTCCTCGGCCGACTTCAAGAGTTCGCGGCCGCTCTCGTGGATGTGACGGACGTACTCCTCGTAGCGCTGATGGCCGAGCGGGCCGAACAGTCCGCGGTCCATGAGATCGGAGAATCCGAGCACGGCATTGAGAGGCGTGCGCAACTCGTGGCTGACGCGGGACATGAGGTCGGCCCACTCGGGGCTCGGCATCGGCGTCGTGCGCGTCACGGATTCGGGCGGCAGCGGCACCACGATCGGCTCGATGGCACGCGCGGCTTCGGCCGGTGCCGGTGTTGCAACGGGTGCGGACGGAGCGGAGACGGAGAGCGCGCGGAGGGTGATCGCGGCGGTTGTCAAGCCCGTCAGCAGCGCGAGCGTCGCGCCCAGGTCGCCGCCCGAGACGTGCAACGTCGCAGCCAGCACCAGGACGTGGGCCGCGATCGCGGCGGCGACCACGGCCGGCCTATCGTAACCGTGAGAAAACAGAGACTTGATGGTCCGGGGCGAGGGATTGCCGCGCGCCGCCGCGCAGGCATGATGCGTCCACGGAGCGACCGACGTCGACCACGTCATCCCTCGACCCTCGCAATGATTGTGATTGTGCCCCGAGCGACCCGGAATCCCCGAACAATCCGAATCGCACCCCTACTTCACACCATGCCGAATCGGCTGTCGAGGGAGTTTAAATCGTGGCGCTTCCAAGGCGGAGGAATCACCGGGCCTCGAGCATCTTGGACACGATCTCGTAGACGTCGCGGGAGAGGTTCGGGGCCTTCGCCACCCGATGCAAGGCCTTGCGCACGAGGGCGCGGCGCCCCGGCTCGAGCGCCCGCCACGACTTGAAGCAGCCGAGCATCCTCGCGGCGATCTGCGGGTTGAAGCGGTCGAGCTCCAAGACCTCCGCGGCGACGAAATCGTAGCCCTTGCCGTCGGGGCGGTTGAACTGCAGCGGGTTCTGCATCGCGAAGGCGCCGATCAGCGCGCGGACCTTGTTCGGCGTCGTCGCCGCGTAGAGCGGGTGTCGGGTCAGCGCGCGGACGTCGTCGAGCGTGCGCGGCAGGGGCGACTGCGCCTGGATCGCGAACCAGGTGTCGATGACGAGGTGGTCCCCCTGCCAGCGGTCGCGGAAATCGTCGAGGGCCCGCCGCCGGTCGGCGTCGTCGCGCTGCGCCAGGATCGCAAGGCCGTGGGCCTGGTCGGTCATGTTGGCCGACTTGAAATAGTGCGCTGCGGCGCGCGCACGGTCGGTCGGCGTGCCGCGGGCGGCCAGCAGCGTCAGGGCGGCATTGCGCAGCGCGCGCCGGCCGGCCGCGGCGGCATCCGGAGAGAAGCGGCCGTGATCGGTCATCGCGGTATAGAGCCCTTCGAGCGTCGGGCCGAGCGCGCGGCCGACGCGCCGCGCGAGCTGCCCGTGGGCCCGCGCGACGAGCGCAGGATCGACGTTGTGGCCGATCTCGCGCGCGATGTCGGACTGGCTCGGCAGCTTGAGGATCTCGGCGCGATAGGCGGGCTCGAGGCGGTCGTCGCCGACGATGGCGCCGAGCGCCCGCGCGAAGCCCTGGCCCCGTGCCGGGCGCCGTCCGGCGGCCAGGGCCTCGACGATCGTCACGAGCGTGCGGGTGGCGTAGGTGTTGGCGGCCTGCCAGCGATTGAACGGGTCGCTGTCGCACGCCATCATGAACTCGAGATCACGGTCGCTCTGGTCGAGCGTCAGACGCACCGGCGCGGAGAAGCCCCTGAGCAGCGAGGCGACCGGACGCGCCGGAATGTTCGCGAAGCGGAAGGTCTGGCTGCGCTGGGTGAGGTGGACGACGCCCCCTGCGACCGGGGTGCCGTCGTCCAGCGTGAGGTCGAGATCGGTGCCGTCGGCGCCGAGCAGGCCGAGCCGGATCGGGATCAGGAGCGGCGACTTCCTCGGCTGGCCGGGCGTCGGCTGGAGCACCTGATCGAGCTTCAGCTCGAGCGTCCGCGTTTCCGGCCGGTGCGTGAGCGTGCCCCTGACCTCGGGCGTCCCCGCCTGGCGATACCAGAGCATGAACTGTCCGAGATCGCTGCCGCTCGCGTCCTCGAAGCAGCGGAGGAAGTCCTCGATGGTCGCGGCGCTGCCGTCGTGGCGGTCGAAATAGAGATCCAGTCCGGCGCGGAACGTCTCGGGGCCGAGCAGGGTCTCGATCATGCGCACGAGCTCGGCGCCCTTCTCGTAGACGGTTGCCGTGTAGAAGTTGTTGATCTCGATGTAGCTCTCGGGGCGGACGGGATGGGCGAGCGGCCCCGCGTCCTCGGCGAACTGGTGGGCACGGAGCTGGCGCACGTCGACGATGCGCTGCACCGCGCGTGACCGCTCGTCGCCGGAGAACTCCTGGTCGCGGTAGACCGTGAGCCCTTCCTTGAGGCAGAGCTGGAACCAGTCGCGGCAGGTGATGCGGTTGCCGGTCCAGTTGTGGAAATACTCGTGCGCGACCACGCTCTCGATGGCCTCGAACATCGTGTCGGTGGCGGTCGCGGCCGAGGCGAGGATCAGCCGGTCGTTGAAGACGTTGAGGCCCTTGTTCTCCATCGCTCCCATGTTGAAATCCGAGACCGCGACGATGTTGAACACGTCGAGATCGTATTCCCTGCCGAAGCGCCGCTCGTCCCACGCCATCGAGCGCTTGAGCGAGTCCATGGCCCACGCCGCGCGCGCCTCCTTGCCGTGCTCGACGTAGATGGCGAGGTCGACCTTGCGACCTGACGCGGTGGTGAACCGCGAGGCGATCGGCGACAGGTCGCCGGCGACGAGCGCGAACAGGTAGCAGGGCTTCGGATGCGGATCGTGCCAGACGGCGTAGTGCCGCCGCCCGCGGTCGAGCGTGCCGCGCTCGACGGGATTTCCGTTGGCGAGCAGGATCGGCGCCTCGGCCGCCTCCGCCTCGAGCCGCACCGTGTAGACGGCGAGCACATCGGGACGATCGATGAAATAGGTGATGCGGCGGAAGCCCTGGGCCTCGCACTGCGTGCAGTAGATGCCGCGCGAGCGATAGAGGCCCTGCAGTGCCTTGTTGCTCTCGGGATCGACGGTGGTCGCGATGTCGAGCGCAAAGGCGCCGGCGGGAGGGCGGGTGATCGTCAGCGAGATCTCGTCGCGGACGTAGGACTCGAGCGGCAGCTCGGCGCCGTCGAGCGCGATGCGGTCGAGGGCGAGCATCTCGCCGTCGAGGCGCAAGGGTGCGCGCGGGGCCAGCCCTGCCGCCGGGTTGGGCCGGATCGCCAATCGGGCGCGGACCCTGGTCGCCGTGGGGTGGAGCGAGACGTCGAGATCGACGCGGTCGACGAGGTAGTCCGGCGGGCGATAGTCGGCGAGGCGGATCGTGCGAGGCGTATCGGTTTTCATCGGATCACTTCTGCGGCGTCGGGTTGCGGCGTCGGGCGGCGGCGGCCGGACCGGTCGCAGGCGGGCTCGGTGCCGGGGGAACGCGGTCCAGACGTCCCTGCGGCGGGTGTCGAGAATTGCCGTCGACTATAGGAGGCGCGACCGGTCCCGTCATCCGCCGACGGTCGGCGCCGACGGTCGGCGCCGGGGCCGTCGCCGGCGGTGAGTGGGTCGCGGGATCACGCGGCGGCGGATGCGTCAGTCGCCGTCCGGTGATCGCGGCTCGGGAAGCGGCACCACGAAGCCGTAGCCGTGGCGCTCGAAGCCGAGCTTGTCGTAGAACGCGTGCGCGCTCGCCCGCGCGACGTGCGAGGAGAGCATGAGCTTGTAGCAGCCGGCGGCCTGCGCCTCGTCCATGGCGTGGCGCATCATGAGCTGGCCGACGCCCCGGCCCTGCCGGCGCGGATCGACCGCGACCTGCTCGACGATGGCGAACGGCCGTCCGGAATGGGCCATGTTGTCGACGATGAGCAGCGCGTAGGTGGCGACGACGGCGCCCGACTGCACGGCCACCCAGAAGCGATAGGACGGATAGCGGACGGTGCGATGGAAGATGTCGCGCGCCTCGGCCGCGGAGACGGGATGCTCACCGGCGAGCCCGCACTCGGCATAGAGCGCGAGGATTGCCGCGAGATCGCCATCCCCTGCGCGCCGGATATCGACGACGGCCGTGCCCAAACCGCCCTCCCTCGTTGTCGCGCGCCGGGCTGCTGCCGGCACGCCGATCCGATCAGCCTGCGACGT
>JAKAML010000151.1 GCA_021812845.1 Pseudomonadota bacterium | reverse complement strand
GGTAGACCGAGATCGGCGCGAGCCGCGTCCCCTTCTCGGCGATCCGGCCGAGGATGTCGTAGGCGCCGATCGAGCCGTGCGCCGCAGCAATCTCCTCGAACACCTGCTGGCGGAGCCTCGTGAACCTTAGGCTCTTCTCCTCGAAGATCGCCTCCGCCCGCTCCACGGATTGCGCGACCCGCTTCGCGTTCTGGGCGCCGGGTGGAGGGAATAGCATCTTCGAGGCGGTGTCGGACATTCGGACCCCAGGCGGAGCAGCGTGACCAGTGCGCGGGACGATCGGCTCGAAGCATAGCACGCCGTGTGGCTGGGATGCCAACGGCATGGGACGCGGCGGGGCTGGCGGTGCCTTACTCGGTTGGAATGGACCGGGAACACGGCGGACGCGGACGTGAACCGCCTCGCGCGCATGACGCGCATCAGGAGCCGGGGCGAGCCGGCCCTGGAGGATCGGCATCCCCGAGCGCCGTACCGTGACGGCTGCCCTCGGACCGAATGTGCTCGCGCCGCAACACCTCGGTCCACGGACGGCGCCGACGTGGATCAGTCCGGTTGATGCCCGATAGGGCGGCCTGTAGCAATAGTGAGCCGAGCATTGCTCTGAAGTTTCCGACTTTACCTGCCCAGGCCGTGGTGCTGCGTATAGGTGGCCGGCGCGACACGACGTCGACGAACCTCTCCGCCACCGCTTCGATTGCTGTTGTGGCATTGCGCGGGAGGCCGGCAAATGTTGAACCGTATCGGCGACGGACCAGTCACCGACGAGGAATTGGCGGCGGCGCAAGGCAGGGACATCGTCCAGCGGTTGCACGCCGGCAAGCTGCCGCAGATGGTCGACTGGTTCGATCCCGGCCTGCTGCTGAAGGTCGGCATCCGTTCGGTCATCTCCGCGACGCTCGGCTCCTACACCGATCAGCGGCTGATCCAGGCGGCGACCGACGATACCGCGCCCGACGTCCTGCAGAAGCGCTACGACTACAGCGAGACCGGCAATCCCGATCATGCGATCGCGCCCGAGAACGGCGCGGTCTGGGTCGACTACATCGCCGACCTCGGCGACGGATTCGAGGCCACCTATGCGATGGCCTATCTCTTGGCCGCCGATACGCTCAAGGTCGAGGGCGAGGTGAGCCCGCTGCCGGCCGGCAAGCTGCTCGTCATGGGTGGCGACCAGGTCTATCCGGACGCCACCAAGCACGAATACCACACGCGGCTGCGCGACCCCTACGACTGGGCTTTTTCGGTCAACGACAAGCCGCACCGCAAGCTGTTCGCCATTCCCGGCAATCATGACTGGTACGACGGCCTGTCGGCCTTCAGCGCGCTGTTCTGCTCGGCGCGCGATCGCATCTCGCGCGGCAAGGGCGTGCAGATCGGCGGCTGGCGCTGCTACCAGCATCGCAGCTATTTCGCGATCAAATTGCCCTACAACTGGTGGATCTGGGGACCGGACATCCAGCTCGCCGACAACTTAGACGACAGCCAGCGCGACTATTTCGACCTGATGTCGGAGCGGGCGGTCGAAGGCCACAAGATCATCCTCTGCCTCGCCGAGCCGAGCTGGCTCCACGAGAGCTACGACAACCTGCACGAGATCAGCCTGCTCGCGCGCCAGCACGGCGCCAAGGTGTGCGCGGTCATCGCCGGCGACTGGCACCACTACAGCCGCTACAGCGACGCCGAGGCGACGGCGAAGGCGGCCGAGAAACTCAACATCCAGTTCATCACCTGCGGCGGCGGCGGCGCGTTCGCCCACGCCACCCACGGCCTGAAGTCGACGATCGACTTGAGGTGGGCGCGCCGGACCGCCACTCCGCGCACGGCCGACAAGCTCGACCCGGTCGAGTTCAATCGCACCGAGGAGACGGTCATCCGGCCCGAGGGGCCGAACTTCACGCTGCAGCGGCGCGGACCCGGCGAGGCTTCGGCGCCGGCCGCCCCGGATCCGAAGGAGCAGGCCGAGCCCGCCGCCGAGACCAAGACGCCGGCCGCGACCGAGCCGGCGCCGGAAAGCAAGCCGTCGACCGATCTCGAGGCGGGGCCGCAGGGCTTCAAGAGCCGCAAGCGGCGCGAACGGCAGGAGGAGATCGACAAGCACGCCAACAGCTACACCTGCCACGCCACCGCCATCTATCCGCCGCGGCTGAAGAGCCGGCTGCTGTGCTTGAAGAACCTCGCCCTGCCGTTCCGCAACCGCCCGTTCACCTATCTCGTCGGCATCGTCTATTTCATCTATGCCTGGGCATTCGTCGCCGCCGACCCGCGCCAGTCGCCGATCGTGCAGCAGAACGCCGCCGCGATCGCCCAGGAGCTCGGACACGTCAACGACGAGATCTACAACGGCGAGCAGGAGATCAAGCGGTGGACAGCGATCGTCGCCGAATACACGGAACAGGCGAAGACCGATCCCGGCTACCTGCCGCTGATCGAGAAGGAAAAGGCGCGGATCGCCCAGTTGGAGGCCGAGGTCGCGCGGCAGAAGGCCGTGCAGGCGTCCCTCAAGAAGAAAGAGGCCGCCAACATGGGGCCGTCGCTGAGCCAGCAGCTCGAGACGGTCGTCAATGACCCGAGCCTGGGCGTGAGCGAGAAGTTCCACGCACTGCTCTCGACGTCGCTCGGCTTCATGCTCAACGTGCCGGCGCTGATGGTTGCTGCCGAGCAGAGCCCGATGTTCGCGTTCATGCTGCTCGGCCTCTGGCTCGGCCTCATGTTCTACGTCGAGAGCAAGTCGAAGCTGACCAAGTTCGCGCTCGGCACCCTCCACGCCGCCGCCCACATCGTCATCCTGCTGTTCACGAGCTGGCTGGCGCAGGCCTCCGGCCTCCTGGTGCGGCTGCCGCTGGCGGCCTACATGGGCGGGGAGGGGATGCACATCGAGGTCGCGCGCATCGTCTGGAACATCATCCTCACCCTGTTCGTCGGCGGCCTGCTCGGCGGCTTCGTCATGGGCATCTACTGGACGCTGACGTCGACCCTGCTCAACATGCACACCGGCGACGCCTTCGGAGCGCTCGGCCTCAAGGACTACAAGAACTTCCTCAGGATCAAGCTGGAGCCGGATCGCGCCACGATCTACCCGATCGCGCTCGACAAGGTGCCCGGGCCGCGGGGCTGGCTATCCAAGCCGAAAAAGGGCGAGCAGCGTCCGTCCCACCGGCCGCTCGTGATGCCGGCCTCCCCGCTCCGGCCCCACCTGATCGAGAAGCCGATCAAGATCGACGTCGCCGCGATAAGCGACTGACCATGCGACGTCCCGCCGCCGCCGAGATCGGGTCCGAAGTCGCCGCCGCCGGGCGCGGCGAGGACATGCCGGCGCTGATCCGGATCATCCGCGACGGCGTTCGCGCCGACAGGCGGATCTTCGCCGCGCCCGCCTTCAAGGACTGGTGTGGCCGGCGCTGGCGCTTCCTGTTCCTGCGTGAGGCGGTAGAGGATCAGGTCGCGCTCGAGGCGGCCACGGTCCGCGGCGACCGGCGCCCGCTCCGACAGCGGATCGCCGAGCGCTTCCTGTTCGAGAACCGGGACGAGTGGCCGGAGGATCAGCCCGATCCGGACGAGCGCATCGTTCGCCGGACGACGCTCCTCGTCTGCCCCGGCCTGCTCAACGGCCTTCTGCCCGTCCGCGAGTTCAGGGACGACCTGCCCGAGGTGTCGTGGCGCTACCGGATGCCCGTGCTGCGCTCCGCGTCCCATCCCGCGCGCGGCTGCGAGGCGAACGTCGACGACATCATGGCGGCGTTTCGGGACGGCACGGGCACCGACGCAGCAGCGCGTCCCATCCCGCCCGAAAGCCGACGCGCGCCAGGCGACGTCATGATCCTGGCCTACTCCAAGGGCGCACCCGACGCCCTGACGGCACTGGTCCAGCATCCCGAGTTGAGGGAGCGGGTGAAGTGCGTCTTCGCCTGGGCCGGCGCGATCGGTGGCTCGCAGGTCGCCGACGACGTGGCGTCGAAGTTCAAGGCGTCGCGCCTCAACCGGCACGCGCTCGATCTCTCGCTCAAGCTCAAGGGCTTCGCCCACTCTGTCATGAGCGACGGTGCCGAGGTGCGCCACCGCATCGCCGAGTTCGACACCGCCGGCGCCGTGCGCGATCTGACGACCGGTGTCCGCCACGAGTTCCTGAGCCGCAATGCGGCGGCCCTCGACCGGCTCGAGATCCCGATGTTCACCCTGCGCGGCGTCACGCGGCTGAGTGAGGTGCCGCTGAGCCAGCGTGGCGGCTGCCGGCTGCTGTCGAAGTGCGAGCCGCAGCACGACATGCAGGTCGCCGGGTCGTGCTCCCGGCTGCCGTTCCCGATGGCGACCGAGCTCGCGGTGCTGCACGGGCACCACTGGGATCTCGCCTATCCGTCGTTCCGCAAGCGCAAGTGGCTGAACAACACCTACCACCCCTTCCCCAAGACCGCCGCCGTCACCGCGATGGTGCAGTTGGCCGCCGAGCTCGGCCTCGTCGAATAGCGCGACGCCGCGCCGCCGGACGACCGGTCCTGCTTCCGCTTTCAATCCGCGCGCGGCTTCGCGTAGACTGCCGCCGAGCCATGACCGGCAGGAGCGGCTCCGGGCCGCGCCAGGCCCGATGCTCCGCGGACACGCCCGAGGGGAGAGCCGACAATGATCGATGAGACCGTCGTCGAGCTGTCGCGATGGCAGTTCGCAGCCGTCGCGATGTATCACTTCCTGTTCGTGCCGCTGACCCTCGGTCTGTCGTGGATCCTCGTGATCATGGAGTCGGTCTACGTCATGACCGGCAAGGTCATCTACCGCGACATGGCGAAGTTCTGGGGCAAGCTCTTCGCCATCAATTTCGCGCTCGGGGTGACGACGGGCCTGACGATGGAGTTCCAGTTCGGCACCAACTGGGCCTACTTCTCCCACTACGTCGGCGACATCTTCGGCGCCCCCCTGGCGATCGAGGGGCTGATGGCCTTCTTCCTCGAATCGACCTTCGTCGGG
>JAKAML010000150.1 GCA_021812845.1 Pseudomonadota bacterium | reverse complement strand
GCAGGCCCGACCGGCACACCGGGGGTCAGTTCCGGCACCGTTTCCGGGACCGTGACGAACGGGACGAGCGGCGCACCCCTCTCCGGAGCCGCGGCGACGATCGACGCACGGTCTGCCTGAGCCCGGCGTCCGCGCACGGCACCAATCCGGCCTCCGCCGCGCTGTGCGGCATGAAGGTGGTCGTGGTCGGCGTCGACGAGAGCGGCAACATCGACCTCGCGGACTTCCGCGCCAAGGCGGAGGCCCACGCCGCGACGCTGTCGGCGGTGATGATCACCTACCCCTCGACCCACGGCGTGTTCGAGGAGACGGTGCGCGAGATCTGCGAGATCACCCATGCCCACGGCGGCCAGGTCTACCTCGACGGCGCCAACCTCAACGCGCTGGTCGGCCTCGCCCGGCCCGGCGACATGGGCGCCGACGTCAGCCACGTCAATCTGCACAAGACCTTCTGCATCCCGCACGGCGGCGGCGGACCCGGCATGGGGCCGATCGGCGTCAAGGCGCATCTGGCGCCGTTCCTGCCCGGCCATCCGGTCACCGGCGGCAATGCGACGACGGTGGCCGCAGCACCCTTCGGCTCGGCGTCGATCCTGCCGATCTCGTGGAGCTACTGCCTGATGATGGGCGGCGCGGGGCTCACGCAGGCGACGCGCATCGCGATCCTCAACGCCAACTACATCGCGAGCCGTCTCTCCGGCGCCTACGCGATCCTCTACAAGGGGGCCGCGGGGCGCGTGGCGCACGAGTGCATCGTCGACACCCGACCGCTCGCCGAGGAGTGCGGCGTGACGGTCGACGACGTCGCCAAGCGGCTGATCGACTGCGGCTTCCACCCGCCGACCATGAGCTGGCCGGTCGCGGGCACGCTGATGATCGAGCCGACGGAATCGGAGACCAAGGCCGAGATCGACCGCTTCTGCGACGCCATGCTCGCCATCCGCGAGGAGGCGCGCGCCATCGCGGAGGGCCGCGCCGACCGCAAGAGCAACGCGCTGAAGAACGCCCCGCACACCGTCGAGGATCTCGTGGGCGACTGGAGCCGGCCCTACTCGCGCGAGGCCGCCTGCTTCCCGGCCGGCGCGTTCCGCGTCGACAAGTACTGGCCGCCGGTCAACCGCGTCGACAACGTCTACGGCGACAGGAACCTCGTGTGCTCGTGCCCGCCGCTCGCCTCCTACGTGAAGGCCGCGGAGTGAACTCCGCAGCGCCGCGAGCGGCCATCCTTCGCGGGCTCCGCGGCCTCGCGGTCGCGGCGGCGGTCGTATGCTCCGGCATCGAGGCCGGCGCGGCGACGCCGGTCCGTGCGGCGTGCTTCGCACCGTCGCCGCCGGTCCGCGACCTCGATCTCGACCGCTACTACGGCGACAGCGAGGGTAGCGAGATCGATGCCGGGAAGCTCGCCGGGCACCGGGAGGCGACCGCGCCCCTGCGCGCCTACCTCGGCGCGGTGTCGCGGAGCGCCGACGCGGCGGTGGTCCGCGACAGCGCCGCCGACGCCCGGTGCGCGCTCGATCGGATCGCGGAGTGGGCAGCGGGCGGCGCCCTCGCCGGACGGATCACGGGCAAGCAGGCCGAGTACGAGCGCAACTGGTCCGTCGCCGGTTTCGCGCTCGCCTATCTCAAGGTGCGTGACGCCGCGCGCCCCGAGCAGCGCGCAACGATCGAGCCCTGGCTCGGTCGTCTCCAGGCGGCGTCAGCCGCCTTCCTCGATGCGCCCGACCGCCGCCGCAACAACCACCGCTACTGGCACGGCCTCGCCGCGCTGGCCGTTGCCATCGCCACGTCCGACGCCGCCCTCATGGCGCGCGCCCGCGCGATCCACGGCGAGGCCGCGCGGGCGATCGCGGCCGACGGCACGCTCGAGGCGGAACTGGCGAGGAGATCGCGGGCGCTGCACTACCATGTGTTCGCCCTGGCGCCGCTGGTGCTGATGGCCGAGATCGCAGCCACACGCGGCGAGGACTGGTACGCGCCGGAGGACGGTGCGGTGCACCGCCTCGCCGCACTCGTGCTCGCCGGTCTCCGTGACCCGGCACGGTTCGACGCGCTCGCCGGCGTGCCACAGGAGCGACCGACCCGTCCGCAGGCGGGCTGGCTGTCGCTCTACGCCGCGCGCTTTCCTGAACGCGTCGGGCAGCCCATGCCCGAGGTCGGGACCAGCCACCGCTGGCTCGGCGGCGACACCGGGCTACTCGTTCGGCGTCTCGGCAGCCGCTGACACCCGATCCCGATCGGGCGTCGCCACGAGACGCAGAGTCTCGCGCGCGATCATGCTTTCCTCGTCGGTCGGAACGACCCAGGCCGAGATGCGCGAGCCGGTGCGCGTGATCGCGGTGCGCCCGGCGTCGTTGGCGGCCACGTCCACCTTGCAGCCCGCCCACGCCAGCTTGTCGAGGATCATGCGTCGGACCGGCGCCGCGTTCTCGCCGATGCCGCCGGTGAAAACGATCGCGTCGCAACCGCCGAGCGCAACCATGAGCGCCGCGGCGTGACGCGCAGCGGCGGCGGCATAGTGCGCGACCGCCTGCCGCGCGGGCTCGGTGTCGGCGGCGAGGAGGGTCCGCATGTCGCTCGTCATACCCGACAACCCGAGCAGCCCCGATCGGTTGTAGAGCAGATCCTCGAGCCCCGCGGCGTCGAGCCGCTCCGATCGCACGAGCTCGATCAGCACGCCCGGATCGATCGAGCCCGAGCGCGTGCCCATGACGAGGCCGTCGAGCGTCGAGTAGCCCATGGTCGTCGCGACGCCGCGGCCGTGCTCGACCGCGCACATGCTGGCGCCGTTGCCGAGATGGGCGACGATCGTCCGTGCGGGCAGCGGCCGGCCCGTGACGCGCGCGAACTCGGAGACGATGTAGGCATAGCTCAGGCCGTGGAAGCCGTAGCGCCGGTAGCCGCGCTCGCGATAGTCCCGCGGCAGCGGCAGCGTGGCGGATTCGGCCGGCTGGCCGGCATGGAACGCCGTGTCGAAGCAGGCGACCTGCGGCACGCCGGGCAACCGGCCCATCAGCCCCCTGATGCCGGCGATGTTGGGCGGCATATGGTGCGGGGCGAGGTGGGCGAGGCGGTCGAGATCCGCCAGCACGCCGGCGTCGACGACGACCGGCGCGCCGAACACCGTTCCGCCGTGCACCACGCGGTGTCCGGCGGCGGCGATGCGCGCCGTCGCGTGCCCCGCCCGCGCGATCTCGGCCAGCATCAGCGCCAGCGCGTCCTCGTAGGAGCCCTCGGCCACGCCGGCGGCGGGTCGGTCGGCGAGGCTCCTGCCCGCCCCGTCGCGACACCGGAGTCGCGGCGTGCCGCCCTTGAGGCCGGAGATCTCGAGCCGCAGCACCGCCGCTGCCGCCGGACCGGCTGCGGCCGGAGTCCGGCGACGCCGCGCGGCGGGCACCGGCGACACCGCGAACAGCGCCGCCTTCAGGCTCGACGAGCCGGCGTTGAGCACGAGAACGAACGGTCCGGCCCTGTCACGCCGCTTCGCCATGCCCCGCTCCGCCGCTCACCTGGGCCCCCGCGCGCGCCGAGACCGTCACAGCGGCTGCTGCGGCCGCATGTCCTCGCGCCGGATGCCGGCCACGACGACCGGCTTCTTCATGGCGTCGCGGCGGAACGGCTCGCCGAGCTCCTGGTTGAGGATCACCTCGATGAACGTCGTCACGCCCGCCTGCTGCGCCGTGCACGCTTCCACGAGGGCGCGCGTCAGCTCGTCCATGGTCCGCGCGGTGACGCCCTTCAGGCCGCAGCCGTCCGCCACCCGCGCATAGCTCAAATTGGGATCGAGCTCGGTGCCGACGAAGTTGTCGTCGTACCAGAGCGTGGTGTTGCGCTTCTCGGCGCCCCACTGGTAGTTGCGGAAGATCACCATCGTGATCGCCGGGTAGTCCTCGCGGCCGATCGAGCTCATCTCGCTCATGCTGATGCCGAAGGCGCCGTCGCCGGCGAAGCCGACCACGGGCGTATCCGGACAGCCGATCTTGGCGCCGATGATCGCGGGGAAGCCGTAGCCGCACGGGCCGAACAGCCCCGGCGCGAGATACTTCCGGCCCTCCTCGAACGTCGGGTAGGCGTTGCCGATGGCGCAGTTGTTGCCGATGTCGGACGAGATGATCGCCTGCTTCGGCAAGCCGGCCTGGATGGCGCGCCACGCCTGCCGCGGCGACATGCGGCCGGGATCGCGCTTGCGCGCGCGCTCGTTCCACGACGTGCCGGGGTCGTCGTCCTCGTGGTCCATGCCCGACAGCGCCTGCCGCCACGCCGACCTGGCGTGGTGGATCGCCGCCTTGCGCTCGTCGCGGCCGGCGTTGCCGGCGTCGGGCGACAGCCGGGCCAGGATCTGGCGCGCCACGAGCCGCGCGTCACCGCAGATGCCGACCGTGACCGGCTTGGTCAGGCCGATGCGGTCGGGATTGATGTCGACCTGGATGATCCTGGCCTCTTTCGGCCAGTAGTCGATGCCGTAGCCCGGCAGCGTCGAGAACGGGTTCAGCCGCGTGCCGAGCGCGAGCACGACGTCGGCCCTGGCGATCAGCTCCATCGCCGCCTTGGAGCCGTTGTAGCCGAGCGGCCCGGCCGCCAGCCGATGGCTGCCGGGGAAGCTGTCGTTGTGCTGGTAGTTGGAGCAGACCGGCGCGTCGAGGCGCTCGGCCAGCGCCACGCAGTCGGCGATCGCTCCGCCGATGACGACGCCCGCCCCCGACAGGATGACCGGGAAGCGGGCCTCCGACAGCAGTTTCGCGGCTTCCGCGATCGCCTTCTCGCCGCCTGCCGGGCGCTCGAACTCGACGATCTGCGGCAGCGTGATGTCGACGACGTGGGTCCAGTAGTCGCGCGGCACGTTGATCTGGGCCGGCGCCGACAGCCGCTTCCACTTGGAGATGACCCGGTTGAGCACCTCGGCCATGCGCGACGGATCGCGGACCTCCTCCTGATAGCAGACCATGTCCCGGAACAGCGCCATCTGCTCGACCTCCTGGAAGCCGCCCTGGCCGATGG
>JAKAML010000149.1 GCA_021812845.1 Pseudomonadota bacterium | reverse complement strand
GCGGGCCGGCCGCCGTGCCGATGATGTAGTAGGTGTCCTTGACGTTCGTCACCCAGTCGCGCAGCGCCTCGTTCATGGCGTCCTTCAGCGTGCCCGCGCCCGAGGTGACCGGGTTGAGCCGGGCGCCGAGCAGCTTCATGCGCGCGACGTTGGGCGCCTGCCGCTCGATGTCGGTGGCCCCCATGTAGATCTCGCAGGGCATGTCGAACTTCGCGCACACCGTGGCCACCGCCACGCCGTGCTGGCCGGCGCCGGTCTCGGCGATGATCCGCGTCTTGCCCATCCGGCGCGCCAGAAGAATCTGCCCGAGGCAGTTGTTGATCTTGTGCGAGCCCGTGTGGTTCAGTTCGTCGCGCTTGAAGTAGATCTTGGCGCCGCCGAGATCGGCGCTCATCCGCTCGGCGTGATAGAGCGGGCTCGGCCGGCCCGAATAGTGCGTGTGCAGGAAGCCGAGCGCGGCATGGAACTCGGGATCGCCCTTCGCCGCCTCATAGGCGCGCTCGAGGTCGAGAATGAGCGGCATCAGCGTCTCGGCGACGAAGCGGCCGCCGAACAGCCCGAAGAACCCCTTGTCGTCCGGACCGGTCCGGAAGCTGTTGAGCTTCGTCTCCGCCGTCTTCCTGCCCTTGGTCGCCATGTCCGGTTCCTCTGACTTACCCCCTCTCCCCATGCACCGCACGCGCATCGGGTGAGGGTCGGGGTGAGGGGCGGCCACTCGCTCCGTCCGCGGGGCCGCCGCCCCTCACCCCGACCCGCTCCCCGTAACGACGGAGAGAGGGGACTTGGAGTGCCGCTCGGCACCCCGCTCACATTGCCTGCTTAATGCTCTTTGCGGCCGATATAAAGCGGCGGATCAGCTCGGGATCTTTGACCCCCGGAGCGCTCTCGACCCCCGACGACACGTCGACCGCCCGCGCCCCCGTCGCCCGCACCGCGGCGGCCACGTTGTCAGGCGTCAGGCCGCCCGCCAGCATGAACGCCACCTCGTCCTTGACCCCGTCGATGAGGCGCCAGTCGAACGCGACGCCATGTCCGCCCGTGACCGCCGCACCCTCGGGCGGCCGGGCGTCGAACAGGATCATCTGCGCCGCATTCCGGTAGGCGAGCGCCCGGCGGGCGTCCTCGGCGGTGGCGACAGGAATCGCCTTCATCACCGGTCGGCCGAACCGCGCCGCGATCTCGCGAGCCCGCTCCGGCGTCTCCGCGCCGTGGAGCTGGAACATGTCGGGCTTCACGACGGCGTCGATCTCGTCGAGCACCGCGTCCGTCGCATCGACGACCAGCGCCACGCTCGCCGCCACGCCGCGGATATACTCGGCGAGCGGGGCCGCCGCGGCCGGCGTCAGGAACCGCGGGCTCCTCTCGGCGAACACGAAGCCGACGAGATCGGCCCGCGCCTCTACCGTGGCGAACAGCGCCGCCTCGTCGCGGACGCCGCAAATCTTGACCCTGACGCTCATGTGCCGACGCCCATCTCCTGCCGCGCCTTCCCTGTCCGCGCCACGTGTCGGGCGCCGTTGTCGGCCGCGGCGGCGCCGTCGTCAATTGCCCTTAGGGTCGCCTTCGCCGGTCCTGACCGGCCGCCCCGGACGCGCGCGGTAGGGCGGCAGCGACCACTCGAAGCGGATGGCCAGCGCGCGGATCGCGAGCGCCGCCGCGAAGCCGGCCGCCATTCCGACACTCTTCGGCGCGCCGATCCCTGCAAGCACGACGAACAGCGCCGCCCCCAGCATCGCCGCGGTGACGTAGATCTCGCGGCGCAGGATCAGCGGGCTCTCGGCGGCGAGGATGTCGCGGATGATGCCGCCGAAGGCCGCGGTGATGACGCCCATGGTGACGGCGACGAGCGGACCGCCGCCCGCCGCGAGCCCGCGCTCGGCGCCGATCACCGCGACGAGCGCCAGCCCGACCGCATCGAGCCACAGCACCAGCCGGTATCGCGACTGCGGGATGTGGGCGGTGAAGAACACCACCGCCGACACCACCGTGCACACCACGAGGTAGATCGGCTCCTTGACCCAGAACACCGGCAGCGTACCGAGCAGGATGTCGCGCACGGTGCCGCCGCCGATGCCGGTCACCGTGCCGAGCAGCACGAAGCCGAAGATGTCCATCTGCTTGCGGCTGGCGACCAGCGCGCCGGTCACCGCGAACACCGCGACCGAGGCCCATTCGAGCGCAACGACGAACGGAGCGACGAGATCGGCGGGGGCCACGGTGTCGTCTCTCTCGCGCGGGCGTTGGCGTCGGCTGTCGTGGTGCCCCCGGCGGTATCACGCCTGGAGCGGCGAGGGCGGCATCGCCGGCGGGCGCCTCGAACGCCGCACCCGGGAGCATCCCGCGACGCCCGGCCGCCACCACGGCAGCGGCGGCGGGCGCGTCAGCGGCCGCCGAGAGCGACGAGCCTGCCGCGCGGTGCGCCGCGCTCGGTCGCAACCGTGGCGTCGCGCTCTCGCGTCAGCCGGTCGGCCTCGGCCTGCCACCGCATCGCCTCCTGCGCCCGGTTGCGCGCCGTCCGCCGCCAGCGGCCCTGGCCCATCCACACCGCCGTGCCGCCGAGCAGCACGCCGAGAATGAGCGCGCCGAACACATAGGCGTAGAACGGCAGCATCACCGAGATGGCCGGCGTCTCGGGCCGGAACGGGTCGAGCACCAGACGCACCGCGTGCCGGTTGGCGATCGCGAGCGCGATCAGGAGCGCGGTGGCGGGGAAGGCGACGAGCAGCAGCGCGATACGTCTCAGCACGAAGTTGCCCTCTCGGATCGGCGATGGCGCGAACGGTCGGCGGCGGCGAGGATCACGGCGTGCGCGCGTCGGCCTTCGCCGTCTTGGCCGCCGAGCGCGGCGGCTTCGGCGCCGCCCCGTCGTTGAGCTTATCGCGAAGCTCCTTGCCTGTCTTGAAGAACGGCACGAACTTCTCCGCCACCGAGACCTGGGCGCCGGTGCGGGGGTTGCGCCCCTGGCGCGCCGCGCGGTGCTTGACCGTGAACGCGCCGAAGCCTCTGAGCTCGACCCGGTCACCGCGCGCCAGCGCCTCGACGATCTCGTCGAAGATCACATTGACGATGCGCTCGACGTCGCGGTGGTAGAGATGCGGATTGCTGGTCGAGATCCTTTGTATAAGCTCGGACTTGATCATTGCCCACCCCAGAGAAAACGTCTTGTTATTACTGCGTTTTCTGAGGTTGCCAAACGGAGACGAGGCCGTCAAGCCCAAGTCCTCCTCCGCCCCCGAATGTGCCCTCGCGGCCGATCAGGCCGGCGACCGCCCCCATGCCGATCTTCTCGGCGAACCCCGAGAAGCCGAGCCCCAGCCAGCCCGAGGCCTCGGACTTGGGCTTCCAGTCCACGACTTTGAGATCCTTGGGAACGTTGCGCTTCTCCTCGAGCCACCGCACCGCCTCGGTCTCGCCGCCGATCTCGTCGACGAGCTTCAGCTCGACCGCCTGCCGGCCCGAGAACACGCGCCCCTCGACGAGGCCCGGAACGCTCTTCGGGTCGATGCCGCGCCGGCTCTCGACCAGCGACACGAACCACTTGAAGCCGTCCTGGATCATGTCCTCCGACACCTTCCGGCTCGGCTCGTCCATGGGCTGGAACGGCGACGGGCTGGCCTTCAGCGGGCCGCTCTTGACCTCGTTGTACTTGACGCCGAGCTTGCCGAGCAGCTCGGAGAACTCCGGCCACTGCATGAGCACGCCGACCGAGCCGGTGATGGTGTTGCCGCGGGCGACGATGTGATCGGTGCCGAGCCCCAGGATGCAGCCCGCCGACGCCGCCACGGTGCCGAACTGGGCGACCACCGGCTTCTGCTTGGCGAGATCGCGGAGCGCGAGGTAGAGCCCCTCCCCGCCCGCGGTCGAGCCGCCGGGGCTGTTGACGTAGAGCACGACGCCCTCGACGTGCTTGGCGTCGGCAACCCGCTTGATGAGCTTGAGCTGGTCGCGGTTCTCCCAGATCGTGCCCTCGATCGCGATCCGCGCGATCTGCTTCTTGGCGCCGATCTCCGACAGGCGGTCGCTGCCCGAATAGAGGTAGGCCCCCGCCGCCAGTGCGAACGCGGTGATCGCGAGGCCGCGCCAGAGCCCGAGGCTGCGCCGCAGACGGCGCCGGTCGAGAACGGTTTCGGTCTCAAGTGTCATCTTTGCACGCTCGCTGGCTGGGATCGGGACACAAGATACGGGCCGCGGCCGCCGGTGAACCACGGATGCGCGGCCGGCGCGGCGGCGGACGAGGCCCGATCGTTAACAAGTCCTTTATAGCCCCGGAAGCTAGGCAAGGACCGCGCCGTATTCAACCTCGCCCGCGCCGCCCCTGCGGATTGGTAAAGCCCGGAACGGTCCCGTCATCGCCGACGAGCGCGAGAATCGGCCCGGGTCCGGCCGCCTCCGGCGAATGGCCGAAAAAAGAAAGAGTGGCGCGCGGCTCGCCGCGCGCCACTCCGAACCATCGCACGAGCGCCGTGGCGGCGCTCACTCCTTGTCGTCGGTCTTGGTCTTTTTCAGCGCCGCGGCCTTGAAGATGTCGCCGAGCGAGGCGCCGGACGCCGACGAGCCGAACTGGGCCACGGCTTCCTTCTCCTCGGCGATCTCGAGCGACTTGATCGAGACCGAGATGCGGCGCGCGGCCTTGTCGACCGACAGTACGGCCGCGTCGACCTTGTCGCCCACGTTGAACCGCTCGGGCCGCTGCTCGGAGCGGTCGCGCGACAGATCCGAGCGCTTGATGAAGCTCGTCAGGTCGGTGTCGGCGATCTTGACCTCGATGCCGCCGTCCTGGACCGCGGTCACCTGGCATGTCACCTGGTCGCCCTTCTTGAACCGCGACAGCGTGTCGGCCGGATCGCCGCCGGCCTGCTTGATGCCGAGCGAGATGCGCTCCTTGGTGCTGTCGACGTCGAGCACCACGGCCTTCACCACGTCGCCCTTCTTGTAGTCCTTGATCGCCTCGTCGCCGGCCTTGTTCCAGTCGAGGTCGGAGAGATGGACCATGCCGTCGACGCCGCCGTCGAGACC
>JAKAML010000148.1 GCA_021812845.1 Pseudomonadota bacterium | reverse complement strand
GCCGACACGGGCGGCTCGAGCCCGGAGGCGACCCAGGCGAGGTCGAGCGAGAACAGGCCCATCAGCAGCGCACCGGCGGGGACGAGCGCCATGTTCGGCCGCGCCCTGCTGGCGCGGGCGGCGAGCAGCGAGCCCCAGGCGATGCCGACCGTGAACACGAGGAGGCAGGCGACGAGCACGCCCTCCGTTCCGCCGAGACGCTCCTTGACGAGCGTCGGCAAGAGCGAAAGGGCGATCGCACCGACGAGCCAGAACCACGCCTGGATCAGCGCGCCGGTCCAGATCCGCGGATCGGCCCCGAGATCGGCGACGAGGGTCTTCGTCGAGGTCCACGGATTGCGGTCGATGACGAGATCGGGCGCGGCCTCGCCGGTCCGGGGGATGAAGGTCGCCGCGAGCCAGCAGAGCACGGCGAGCCCGACCACGGCGAGCGCGACCGGCCAGGTGCTGCCGCCCTGGCCGGCGGCGAGACTGCCGGCGATGGTGCCGGCGAGGATCGCGACGAAGGTCGCCGCCTCGACCAGCGCGTTGCCGGCGGGCAGCTCCTGCTCGGCGAGATGCACGGGCAGGATGCCGTACTTGATCGGACCGAAGAGGGCGGAGATCGCGCCGTAGAGCGCCAGCGCCACAAACAGCAGCAGCACCGACTGGAAGAGGAAGCCCGCTGCGGCGATCAGCGCGACGGGGATCTCGGCGCGCTTGATGCGCTCGGCCATGACCGCCTTGTCGAAGCGGTCGGCGAGCTGGCCGCCGAGGCCCGACAGGATGAAGAACGGCGCCACGACCACCGCACCGGCGAGGGTAACGAGCATCGCGCCGTGATCGGCGCCGATCTTGTAGAGGATCAGCACGACGAGCGCGTTCTTGATAAAGTTGTCGTTCAGCGCCGACAGGAACTGCGTCCAGAACAGGGGCGCGAAGCGGCGGGTGGTCATCAGCATCTGGAGCATGGTCAAGCCCGTTTGAATTTCGGTCGATATTCCGGCGCGTTGCGACGACGATCTGTGTCGATGGATTAAGCGCTGATCCGGTTAACCAATTGCGATGCCGGCGCCGCTCCCGGTAATGATGCGCCAGCGCGCGCGCCCGTGGACCGCCAGGGCGCGCGCGCGGGCGGCATCGAGCCATCCGAGCCGCCAGCTTTCGAGTTGCACGAGCTTCGTGTCGGCATCGAGGACGAGATCGGCGGCGCGGGCGGCCGAACCGAGCAGTTTCGCCGTGACCCAGGTGAGCAACTTGGTGGCGAACAGGGGAACCATCGAGGCGTACTCCTTTATTGAACGTCGTTCGATCTGACATATAGAACAAACTTGAACGACGTTCAATAGTGGCCGGGGAAAAATCGGACGATGCCGACCTTTCGGCAGGCGGCGGTGCTGACGGCGCGCTGAACGGCAGCGGATGGCCAAGGGACCCGCGGTGAATTGCGGCGCTGCCGTCCGGCCGCCGTTGCCGACCGGCCCCCGGCGCTGGTATGCCCGCTGGCCGGAGGCCGAGCTCCGTATGGCCGAGCGCAAGCTACGGGCTCCCGGGTAGGCCCGGCGCGGATGGGCCGTGTCGTCCCGAGCCGGCGGCCGATGGGTGCAATCTCCGGAATGGCTGCCCGTCTCTGCGGATATCTTGAAGCCGCAGCCGTGACGGCCGATGTTGAGATCCGTCGCCTCGATCCGGCCGAGCGGGTGGCGGGCAGCCTCCGGAACTGGGGCTGCGGATCAGAAGCCGGCGGTTCATGGAACGAGGAAAGTGACGTGCTCGAGACGCTGACCAGGACCGTCGTCGTCAATGGAGACAGTGTTCGCACGCGTGCGACGACGCTGGCGCGGCTGCTCGCTGAGCTCGGCTACGGCGACCGCAAGGTGGCGACGGCGGTCGACGGCGAGTTCGTGCCGGCTGCACGGCGTGCGGAGACGACGATCGCCGGCGGCGAGCGCGTCGAGATCGTTGCGCCGCGCCAGGGAGGCTGAGGTGATCGCCGCGCACGTATCGTCGCTCCGTGCGGTCTCCTGCGCCTCCTCGTCCGATCGCGTCGGCGAGGCGCGGGGTCGCCGGGCGCCCCGCGTCGACCGGGACCGCAGGGAGGCGGAGCACATATGAACGCCATGGAGCCGTCGAGCCGGGCCCTGGCGCCGCTCACCGTCTACGGGACCGAGCTCGCCTCGCGGCTGTTCCTCGGCACGGCGCAGTACCCCTCGCCGGAGGTGCTGGCCCGATCGGTGCGGGCGGCGAGCGTCGACGTGGTGACCGTGTCGCTGCGTCGCGAGACCGCGCGCGGCAATGCGGGCGAGCGCTTCTTCGAGCTGATCCGCGGCCTGGGAACGCGCGTCCTGCCGAACACCGCCGGCTGTCGTACCGCGCGCGAGGCGGTGACCACGGCGCGCATGGCGCGGGAGCTGTTCGAGACGCCGTGGATCAAGCTCGAGGTGATCGCCAACGACGACACGCTGCAGCCCGACGTGTTCGGCCTCGTGGAGGCGGCGGCGGAGCTCGCCCGCGACGGCTTCCATGTCTTCCCGTACACGACCGAGGATCTCGGCGTCGCCGAGCGGCTGGTCGGCGCCGGCTGCGAGGTGCTGATGCCGTGGGGAGCGCCGATCGGCACCGGGCGCGGGCTCGCCAACGTCTTCGCGCTCGAGACCATGCGCCGCTATTTCCCGGCCACCCCGCTCGTCGTCGATGCCGGCATCGGCGCGCCCTCCCACGCCGCCCGGGCGATGGAGATGGGCTACGACGCGGTGCTGCTCAATACCGCCGTCGCCAAGGCCGGCGAGCCCGAGCGCATGGCAGCGGCGTTCGCGGAGGCGGTGCGGGCCGGGCGAACGGCCTACGAGGCGGGGCTGATGGAGGCGCGCGACATGGCGCAGCCTTCGACGCCGGTGGCCGGCACGCCGTTTTTCGACGTCGGCAAGCCATGACGGCGTTTCGCGCACCGCTCCGGCTGGATCGGTTCTATCCGATCGCGCCCGACATCGGCTGGCTCGAGCGCATGGTGCCGCTCGGTGTCCGCACCATCCAATTGCGCCTCAAGGACGCGACCGGCGCGGAGTTCCGCCGCCAGATCGGGCGCGCGCTGGCCGTGTGCCGTGCCCACGGCTGCCAGCTCGTCGTCAACGACGACTGGCGGGCGGCGATCGATCTCGGCGCGGAGGGGGTGCACCTCGGCCAGGAGGATCTCGCCGCCGCCGACCTCGACGCCATCCGTGCCGCCGGACTGCGGCTCGGCATCTCGACCCACAGCGAGGAGGAACTGGCGGTGGCGCTCGCCGCGAGCCCCGACTACGTGGCGCTCGGCCCGATCTACGAGACGCGGCTCAAGGTGATGAAATGGGTACCGCAGGGGCTCGACCGGATCCGCCGCTGGAAGGCGCTGATCGGCGGCCTGCCGCTGGTCGCGATCGGCGGCATCACGCCCGAGCGTGCTCCCGGCGTCGTGGCGGCCGGCGCCCAGTCGGTCGCGGTCATCACCGATCTCGTCACCGCGGCCGACCCCGAGGCGCGGGTCGGCCTGTGGCTCGCCTGGGCCACGGACACGGCCGCGACGTCCGGTGGGGAGCACGAAAAAAGTTAACCAAGTGGACGCACCCCCCCTCGATTGTGACAGGGGGCTGTGGTCACGCTCGATCACAACGCGTGGACAGTGGTGACAGGAGACAGGCGGGGCGATCGGCGCACGGCGTTCCGTGGCGCGGGGGCACCTGCCGCGCCGGCAGATGGCCTACCGCTTCAAGCTCGACGAGGGAATAGAGGTCGGGGTCCGCCGCATCGCGGCGGGCGAGATCGAGCGCGCGACGTCGTCCCTCGCCGCAGCGGACGGCGACCGCGTGACGGCAATCCACGAGGCGCGCAAGTCGATGAAGCGGATCCGCGCCCTGCTGCGGCTCGTGCGGCCGGCCCTGGGCGAGGCGGCATTCCAGCGCCAGAATGCCTATTTCCGCGACACGAGCGCGCTCCTGGCCCATACGCGCGACACACAGATCCTGCTCGAGACGGTGACAAAGCTCGACGCGCGGTTCGAGGACGCGCCGCACGCGAGCCTGAAGAGACTCTACGCGGAGATCGCGGCCGCCCACGCGGCACCCGAGGTCGCGACCGAGCAGGCGGCCCGCGACGAGGCCATACGCCGCCTGGAGGCGGGACGCGCCCGCGTGGCGCGGCTGACTCTCTCGGACGACAGTTTCGCGGCGATCGGCGAAGGGCTTTCGGCGAGCTATCGCAAGGCGCGGCGGGCGTTCGCGCGCGCCTACGAGAAGCCGGACGACGAGGCGATCCACGACTGGCGGAAGGGTGTCCAGCAACATTGGCGGCACATGGCGCTGCTTGGCCGCGCGTGGCCGGAGCTCACGGACGCCCGGCACAACGCCGCGCGGCGGCTGTCGCAGATCCTCGGCGACGACCACGATCTGCACGTTCTCCGGCTGCGCCTCGAGACCTGGACCGGGGCGAGCCTCGGCGCGCGGGAGCGGCGGACCGTCGTCAGGCTGGTGCAGCGGCGGCAGGCGGAGCTGAGGGTGCTGGCGCGGCCCTACGGCGAGCGGCTGTTCGCCGACAGCCCGCGCCATCTGGCCGGCCGCTTCGCCGTTTACTGGTCCTCTGCCAAGGCGCTCCGGGACGTGCGGGCGGCGGCCCAAGTCGAATCCGGGACGCCGGAAGAGCCCTCGGCAGCGCCCACCGCGAAGGAGCCGGGTCGGCGGGTCGCAGGACGGCGACGGATCGGGTAGTGTACTTCCTGCGTTCTCCGAGTGGAACGAATGCGGGAGGCCAGCCGACGATGAACGAGATGCCGCGAGGGTCCGCGATCCGCGCCGACGACCAGAGGCACTGGCCGGACGGCCACCCGCGCGTCGCCTATGGCAAGGTCGGCGTGCTGCTGCTCAATCTCGGCACACCCGATGCCACGGACTACTGGTCCATGCGCCGCTATCTCAAGGAGTTCCTCTCCGACACGCGGGTGATCGAGGAGCCGAGATGGAAGTGGAGAACTACCAGCGGTTCAGAGAGTTGTCACAGAGACTGATTGCGGTGAACAATGAGATATG
>JAKAML010000147.1 GCA_021812845.1 Pseudomonadota bacterium | reverse complement strand
CGCCGGGCTGCCAGACAACCCGTCGGGGCGGATCTATCGCACGGGCGATCTCGGCCGGATCAACGGCGATCGCGAGATCGAGTACCTCGGCCGCATCGATACCCAGGTCAAGGTGCGCGGCTACCGGATCGAGCTCACCGAGATCGAGTCGGCGCTGCTCGAGCATCCCGCCATCGCCCAGGCCGTCGTGGCGACTATGGGCGGCGACGGCGCACAGATGGAGCTCGTGGCCTACGTCACGGCCCGCGCGCGGCGGCAGGCCGTCGACGTCGGCGAGGTGGCGCGCCGCCTCAAGTCGCGGCTGCCCGGGTACATGGTGCCGGCCTTCATCGAGGTGCTTGACGAGATTCCGATGCTGCCGAGCAACAAGGCCGATCGCAAGCGGCTGCCGGCGCCGGCGGGCCCGCGCGTCAACAGCAGCACCGCCGCACACGTCGCGCCGCGCACGGCGCTCGAGACGGCGGTCGCCGGAGTGCTGGCCGAGGTGCTGAAGCTCGAGCAGGTCTCCGTGGCCGACCACGTCTTCGACGATCTCGGCGGCGATTCGCTGCGCATGACCGAGTTCGTGTTCGCGCTCGACGAGCGGCTTCCGTCCGCCGGCGTCTCCATCCGTGACGTCTACCTGAACCCGACCGTGGAGCGGCTCGCCCGCGCGATCGAGACGCGGGGCGGCGCTCGCCGGCTGGATCGGGAAATGCCGGCGCTGGGCGCGGCGGTCGTGCCGTCTCGGCTTCGACATGCGGTCTGCGGGGCGTTGCAGTTCCTGCACTACAGCGTCGTCGCGACGCTCTGGACCGTGGTCGGCCTCGCGCTCTACCGATGGGAGACGGCTGCGATCACGGCCGCGGAGGGCTACGTCCGTCTCGTGGCCGCCGCGACCCTGCTGCTCGGCTTGTCGGTGCTCGTTCCGGTCGCCGCGAAGTGGATGCTGGTCGGGCGCTTCCGCGAGGAGCGCATTCCGCTGTGGTCGCTCCGCTACGTGCGCTTCTGGGTGGTGCGCCAGCTCATTCAGTCCTGCCCCCTGGTGCTGTTCCGCGGTCAGCCGCCGTTCAACTGGTACCTGCGGCTTCTCGGCGCGAGGATCGGGCGCAACGCCTCCCTGAACATCCGCTTCGCGCCGGCCTGCCCCGACCTGCTCGCGGTCGGGGACGGCGCCGTGCTGGCCAAGGACTGTCTGGTCCAGACCTGCCGCGCCGAGCGGGGCGAGGTGGTGACCGGTCGGGTCACGGTCGGTCGCGGCGCCTATGTCGGCGAAGGCTCGGTCATCGATATCGGCACCGCGATCGGCGACGGGGGGCAGCTCGCCCATGCTTCGTCGCTGCACGAGGGGCAGACGATCGCGGACGGCGGCCGCGCCTGGGGCTCGCCGGCGGTGCCGACGGACGAGAGCTTCGCCGCCGTCGACGAGCTGCCGGCGAGCCGCTGGCGGCCGGCGGCCTACACCGCATCGGTCCTGGCGGCGATCCTGCTCGGTGTCGTTCCGGCGATCGAGGCCGTGGCCATCGTGCTCCACGCCGTTCTCGAGCCCCGCCTTCCCGATTTCGCCGGCACGACCTGGCCGGAGGCCCTGCTCGGCGTCGCCGGCCTCTCCTTCGCCTTCTACGCGACCGGTCTCCTGGTCGGGCTCGTCGCCGTCGGGCTCGTCCCGCGCGTGCTGGCGGGCGTCCTCCGTCCAGGCATCCTCTACCCTCTCTACGGTTTCCACTATGCCGTCGCCGGTCTCGTGTCCTGGCTCAGCAACTCCTACGCCTACAACGTCATGTTCGGCGACAGCTCGTTCATCGTCCGCTACCTGCGCTTCATCGGCTTCGATCTCGGCGTCGTGCGCCAGTCGGGCTCGAACTTCGGCAGCCACCAGCGCCACGATATCCCGACGCTGTGCCGCGTCGGCAGCGGGACGATGGTGTCCGACGGCCTTTCGATGATCAATTTCCGGCAGTCGAGCACCGCGTTCGTGCTGAGAGAGGCCGCGATTGGCGACGGCTCGTTCCTCGGCAATCACGTCGTCTACGTCGCGGACGCGCGGCTCGGCGCGGACAACCTGATCGCGACCAAGGCCATGGTGCCGACGTCGGGGCCGGGGCTGTCGAGCCGCGGCATCCTCGGCTCGCCGCCGTTCGAGATCCCGCGACGGGTCGTGACCCAGCAGACCTTCGATCCCCTGGCGCCCACCACCGAGCGCGCCCGGCGGCTCGCTGCCAAGAACCGGCACAATCTCGTGACGCTCGCCGCCTACCTGCTGCTGATGTGGGGCGCCGTGCTGCTGTCGGTCGCCACCGCCTATGCCCTCTATCGCGCGGACAGCGCGCTCGGCATCGCCGGGGTCTTTGTGGTCTCCGCGGTGTCGTTAATCGTATTGCCCGGCTATTTCGTGCTCATGGAAGTGTGGGGCCCGGGCCGCATGACGCTCGAGCCGCGGAGCTGCACGATCCACGACCACCACTTCTTCCGCATCGAGCGCTACTGGAAGATGGGCGAGACACCGCTCAAGCTCCTGTTCAAGGGCACGCCGTTCCGGCCGTGGATCTACCGGCTGCTCGGCGTCCGCATGGGGCGCATGGTGTTCGACGACGGCTGCGCCATCACCGAGAAGGGGCTGGTCGAGATCGGCGACCACTGTTGTCTCAACGAGGCGACGTCGCTGCAGAGCCATTCGCTGGAGGACGGGCTGTTCAAGTCCGATCACATCCGGCTCGGGGACCGCTGCACGCTGGGTCCGGCGGCGTTCGTGAACTATGGCGTGCGGGTCGCCGCCGACGCGACGCTTCTCGCCGATTCGTTTCTCATGAAGGGCTCCGTGGTCGGACGCGGCCAGACCTGGTGCGGCAATCCGGCCCGCGCGGCCGACCCGTGCCGGCCGCCGGCGGGCTGCGGCGGGACGGTGGCGACGACCGAGATGGCCGACCATTGACCCGAGCCGACGCCCCGGCGCCCAGACCGCGTCGATGTCGACGGCCGCTCAGAAGCTCGGATCGATGCTGACGGTGAGCGTTCCCGAATAGGCGCCGGCGATGATCGGCTGGCCATTGACGAGATTGATGTCGACGGCGATCTGGCCGTTCGTCGTGGCGCCGCTCGCCGCGTTCTTCTGCACCGAATCGACGGAGTTCGCCGTCGTGGCGGTGGTGAGGACAGACGACGCGGCGCCGAACGTCCCCGCGGCGCGGAAATTGATGAAATTGTCGAAGCCCGGCCGCGCCGGCGTCGCGATGGTCGGCTGCAACGCTGCACCCGTCAGCCGCAGCTTGGTCGGCGCTGTGCACTGGACGTTGGAAAAGCTGACCGACTGGCTGACGCCCTCGTTCGGCCGCCCGTTGGCGATCGCTGACGACAGGTTGACGCTCGGCAGCGACGGCGACGGCAGGATGCACTTCTGGATGACCGTGGCCTGCGGAACGAAGGACGGCCCCGACCGGGAGCTTTCGGGGCCGTTGTTTCCGATCCCGACCAGGATGAGCTGGATCTGGATGTCCTGATAGCTGCCGGCGGCGACGACCTGCGACGCGGGAATGCGCAGACGGAAGGCGGCGCTGGCCGAGCCCTCGGCTGGGACGGTCACGTTGACCCTGTTGGCTGCGCCGGGCGTGCTGCTCTGGACGTACCCGGTCGTGATCAGCGATCCGCCGCCGCCCGCCGGCTCGAGCGCATAGCTGAGCGTGGCGGCGCCGTTGCTCATGACGGCGGCCGTCGGGGCGCGGGCGAAGGAGATCGCCGCGTCGCATACCTGATTGGCGGGATTGGTCAGCGCGACCGACATGTCGACCACGGCGTCCGCGCCGGCGAACGGGTCGTAGCTGCCGACGACCGGCGACCCCGACAGCGTCGCCGTGAGGCCATTGAGCCGGTTCTGCGGACAGTTGGCGTGTGCCGCCGTGCCGAAGAGCGCGACGACTGCGGCCGCAAGTGCGATCGGGATGCGAGCTCTTTTCGAGCGGTCCTGGCCCATGTCTCAACCCTTCCTCGCCGGTCGGAGCTCGCCGGCCCTGAACAGGCCGTCGGTGCCCTCGGGAACCGTGAGCTCGAACACGGTCGGGGTGTCCTCCGTGGCCATGGTGATGGTCCACCGGCCCGGTGCCAGCCCTTCGGCGCCGAACCTGCCGGCGGCGTTGGTGAAGATCGCCACCTGCCGGGCGGGATCGTCGACGGGCGACGCGGTGCCGGTGAGCAGCCCGACCGGCTCGCCGTTGGCCTTGAGCAGCGTGCCGTAGGCCGAGACCGAGTAGTCCGAGCCGACGCGCAGGCGGTAGCCGGCCTTGTGCGGCGCATGGGTGTCGAACCCGCCGGCGCCGAGGCTGTAGCCGACGGGCAGATCGGCGACGTCGACCGCAAGGGTCGAGTTCGTGTAGGCCGGCACGTCGCTGACCACCGCCGACCCGAGCCAGTCGGAGCGTGCGCGCACGTCCTCGCCCGCGCCGACCGTCACGGTCTTGCCGGCGATCGACTGGTGCGCCTCGACGATGGCGAAGCCGTTGCCGCGCACCGGCTGGCCTATGCCGAAGGCGCCGTCGGCGAAGTCCCGGCCGGCGCCGAGGATCGGCGCCGCCTCGTCGAGCGCGGCCGGCGTCACGTACTCCGGCCGCGACTCGACCATGATCTGGACGAGGCCCGGGCGGCGACTGGCGTCCGCGATGAAGCGGTGGCGGAATTCGGGGGGCAGCTCGCCGTCGACGAAGAACGACCCGCCGTTGAAGAGCGCGAGCTTGTCGGCGGCTTCCGCGTTCTCGATCGCGCTGCGGTACATGCCCTCGAAGATCCGCGCATCGAGCCGCCAGCCGCCGAAATAGTCGTCGCGGCCGTCGCCGAGATTGAGACGGCGCGTGAGTCCGGGGAAGCCGCAGAAGGTGCAGCCCTGGCCGCGGGTCTTGAGCCAGTACTTGCAGCCGCCGCCGGGCACCGCCAGGGTCAGCTGCCGCAGCGTCCGCCCGGCGATCGGCGAATAGCGCTCCCCGACGCTGTAGTCATAGGTATAGCCTTCCAGCATGTAGGTCATCGTCGTCACCCATGAGTGGTTGTGGTGACGACAGCCTCGGTGGTCCCGGATCGGATGTCGGGAACGC
>JAKAML010000146.1 GCA_021812845.1 Pseudomonadota bacterium | reverse complement strand
GACGACGTCGCGCGAGGCGAGATCCTTGGCGTGCGGTGCGTAGCGCTCCATGAAGCGCTCGCCCTGAGAGTTGGTCAGGTATCCGCCCTCGCCGCGCGCGCCCTCGGTGATGAGCACGCCGGCGCCGTAGATGCCGGTCGGGTGGAACTGCACGAATTCCATGTCCTGCAGCGGCAGGCCGGCGCGCAGCACCATGGCGTTGCCGTCGCCGGTGCAGGTGTGCGCCGACGTGCAGGAGAAATACGCGCGGCCGTAGCCGCCGGTGGCGAGGATCGTGCGCTGCGCCCGGAAGCGGTGGATCGTGCCGTCGTCGAGGCACATGGCGACGACGCCGCGGCAGGCGCCGTCCTGATCCATGATGAGGTCGAGCGCGAAATACTCGATGAAGAACTCGGCCGAATGCCGGAGCGACTGGCCGTAGAGCGTGTGCAGCATGGCGTGGCCGGTGCGGTCGGCGGCGGCGCAGGTGCGCTGCGCGGGCGGGCCCTCGCCGAACTCGGTCGTCATGCCGCCGAACGGCCGCTGGTAGATCCGCCCGTCCTCGGTGCGCGAGAACGGCACGCCGTAGTGCTCGAGCTCGTAGACCGCGTCGGGCGCGTTGCGGCAGAGGTACTCGATGGCGTCCTGGTCGCCGAGCCAGTCGGCGCCCTTCACCGTGTCGTACATGTGCCAACGCCAGTTGTCGGGCCCCATGTTGCCGAGCGACGCGGCGACGCCGCCCTGCGCGGCGACGGTATGGGAGCGGGTCGGGAACACCTTGGTCACGCAGGCCGTCTTGAGCCCGGCCTCGGCGGCGCCGAGCGTGGCGCGGAGACCGGCGCCGCCCGCGCCGACCACCACCACGTCATAGGTGTGCTCGACGATCGTATAGGCCTTGCCGTTGACGGCCGGGCCCGCCGCGCGGGCCGATGGGGATTGCGCTGCCATGTCCGGTCAAGCTCCGATGGTGAGGCGCAGCACCGCGAAGGCGCTCGCCGCGCCGACGACGACGGCGAAGAAGGTATTCAGCACGAGCAGCGCCAGCTTGGCGCCCTCGCCGTGCACGTAGTCCTCGATGATCGTCTGCATCCCGAGCCGCATGTGGATCATCGCCGAGACGATGAGCAGCAGGAGCGGCAGCGACACGAGCGGACTCGCCAGCGCCGCCTTGACCGTGGCGTGCGGCGCCCCCGCCAGCGCGACGACGAGCCAGACCAGGAAGACCGCGAGAAAGAGATTGGCGATCGCGGTCAGCCGCTGCATCCAGAAGTGGTCGGCGCCCTCCTTGGCGGAGCCGAGCCGGCGGACGTTCTTCAGCGGCGTGCGCATGGTGTCCTTGGTGCTCATTCGTGCCTCACTCGAGCCAGAGCGCGCCGGCCCAGACCAGGGCCGTAATCGCCAGCGACAGCAGTATGGTCAGCCACGCGAGAAGGTCGATCGTCTTCAGTTCGTAGCCGCGGCCGGTGTCCCAGAGGAAATGACGGAGCCCGCCCAGCGCGTGATGGACGAGCGCCCAGGTGAAGCCGAGCAGAACCAGACGCCCCGGCAGGCTGCCCATGATGCGGCTGACGTAGTCGAAATAGGCCGGTCCGGTCGCCGCCGCGACGAGCCACCACGCGAGCAGCAGCGTCCCGAAGTAGAGTGCCGCGCCGGTGATCCGGTGCAGGATCGACATCAGCATACTCACCGTCATGCGGTAGACCTGCAGATGCGGCGACAGCGGACGGCCGGCCTTGGCCCCGCCGCGCGCGGTTTTCGCGACAGCCATGCGTCTCTTCCCCAGGGTTGCGTCACCGTGCTTCTAGCCCGCCGCACGGGGCGCCGGCAATTCGCCAAATGACAGAGGCCGGGTTCGAGCCCGGCGCGGAAATCAGATCAGCGATGCGACGATGGCGCGGCCGAGGCTCGTGCCGCTGTCGAAGGCGTGCTCGGAAAGCCGCCCCAGGCACCAGTCGCCGGCCACGCCGACGTGGTGCTCGCTCGAATAGACGTAGGACTCACCGAGCGAGCTGTCGACCAGCCCGTGCCGCCAGAGATGCGCCACCATCCGCACCGGCCGGACCGGGGGCAGACCGAGAATATGGCTGACCTCGCCCCACAGCTCCTCCGCCACCACCTCGGGATCGGCGTCCTCGGTCTCGCGGCTCCAGGCCGGCGAGGCATGGATGACGATCGATTCACCGCGCGTGTTGCGCCCGGGCTTGGTGCTGTTGCGGGCGATCCAGCGCACCACCTCCGACATGTCGGAATAGACGTCCTGGTCGGGCAGCGTGCGGTCGTCGAGCCGCACCATCAGCGCCCAGCAGGGTGACATCCGCACTCGCGACAGCAGATCGGCGATGGCGTCGATGCGACCGACCAGCAGTTGCGCCTGCGGCGCCGGCACGGCGATCGCCACCGCCGCGAACGGCCCGACGCGGGACTCGTCGTCCATCCACACCTGCCAGCCCTTGTCGACGCGCTCGATGGTGTGGACCTTGCGCATGTTGTGAATGCGCACGCTCTCCGCCAGCGGACGGACGATCGCGGACATGCCGGGCGTGCCGACGAACCACGGCAGCATCTGGCCGCCGCCCTCCTCGCCGCTCGACGAGCGCGGCAGCCACCGCGCCGCGTAGCCGCTGGACGCCATCTCGGAGATGTAGGACTGGAACTGCGAGGTGCGCGCGGTCAGGTATTGCGCGCCGTGATCGAACGAATCGAGACCGATGCGGGTCGTCGCCATGCGGCCGCCGATGATGCGGTCCTGCTCGAACACCTCGACGAACAGACCGGCGCGGCGGAGAACCCTGGCGCACGCCAGCCCCGCCAACCCCGCCCCGACAACGGCCGCCCGCTTCGTCACGTTTCCCCGCCCGTCGCGGACCGCGCCCACCGCGATCGACGACCATCGTGCCCCGCAGCCGTCCGCGACCGGCCCGCTGGTGCTGCACAACTTTTACGCAAGATCCTGGCTCGAGGGCGGATCGAGGGATCCGTCGCTCCTGGCTCGCCCAAGAGTCCGACAGAACCATTAGCACGACGTTAACCGTGTCGCGCATCACGAATGGGCGCGCCGCCGGCGCCCTCGTCAGCGGGCCGGAGTGACGATGCCGCAGGCGATCCGCGCCCCGGCGCCGCCCTCGGGCTCGGACTGGTGGTCGTCGGCCTTCTCGAAGACGACGAGCGAGGAGCCGCCGGCATCGAACAGCGATTCCTCGGCCGCCTTGTTGAGGGTGACGAACGGGCTCAGCAACTCGACGTCGACCTCGCCCGAGGGCCCGACCACCAGATTGCTGAGGTCGCCGGCCATCGGCCCCTCCTCGTTGAGGAAGCCGTGCTTGGCGCCGAGCGGGTTGTAGATCGCGCCGGCGCTCGAGAAGTCGCCCTCGCACCTGCCGGTGTCGTGGAAGTGGAAGCCGTGCGTGCCCGGCGGCAGGCCCTTCAGCCGCACCATCATCAGCACGCCGGCCATGGTCTCGATCAGCTCGACGATGCCGAGGATCTTGCCGGCGCGATCCTTGATCTCGACGCTCGCTTTCTCGCCGAGCGCCATGGCCGGCGTGACGGACAGCGTGGCGGCGAGCACGAGGCCGGGCATCGATGCGGCCAGAGTGCGAAGCGCGACGGTGGCGAACGGCCGGATCATGGCGGGTCTCGGTCCTCGAGGGGTGGGGGCGATCGATCGGGGGCGACCGCCGGGGCGGGTCCGCGGCGGCAATATACTCGACGGGCACGGCGCGGGAACCCTTCGCCGCGCCACAGCAGTGGTCATATTTCGGCGAAACGGCCGGGCCCGAGAGCCGGCCAGGCGGACGTGGCCGAGCGGCGTCCGCCTCAGTACGGCAGGACGATCCAGCAGTCGAGATCGAGGATCACGCCCTCGGCGTAGTCGCCCGCGTCGGTCCTGAACGGATGGGCGGCGGCATCGCGGTTCTTGACCGCGACGAGCCGGGTCCTGAGCGCGGCGATGTCGGTGCGGCCGGGAATCTCGGCCTTCTCCAGAACCTCCGACCAGGCATAGACCGTGTCGCCCGCGAACAGCGGCGCGACGTGGCGGCCGCCGTTGATCGCCGCGAGGTGGAAGGCGTTGCCGAGGCCGTTGAACGACAGCGCGCGGGCGAGCGAGATGACGACGCCGCCATAGATGATCCGCTTGCCGAACCGGCCCTTGGCCTCGGTGTGCTGGTTGAAATGCACTTTCGCGGTGTTCTGGTAGAGGCGGGTCGCCATCTGGTGCTCGGCCTCCTCGACGGTCATGCCGTCGACGTGGTCGATCTTCTCGCCGACCGCGTAGTCGCGCCAGAAATGGCTCGAGCCGGCGAGATCGGGATCGTACGAGCGCTCCGGGAACCGCGGCACGGACGCGCCGAGCGTCGCGGGATCGACGCGCGGGGCGAGTTGCGGCACGAGGCTTGCGGCGCTCAGGGCGGTCTTGTCGCGCTTCCTCACCATCACCCAGCGGACATAGGAGATCACCACCTCGCCCGCCTGGTTGCGACCCGTGGAGCGCACGTAGACCGTCCCCGTCTCCTTGTTCGAGTTCTCCTTGAGCCCGATCACCTCGGACACCGTCGCCAGGGTGTCGCCGGGGTACACAGGGCGCTCGAAGCGGCACTCGGCATATCCGAGATTTGCTATGGCATTCAACGAGATGTCCGGCACCGTCTTGCCGAAGACGACGTGAAACGCCAGCAGGTCGTCGAGCGGTGACCGCGGGTAGCCCAGGGCACGCGCGAAGGCGTCCGAGGACTGTACGGCGAAGCGCGGGCCGTAGAGGGCCGTATAGAGTGCGACGTCACCCGCGGTCACCGTGCGCGGCGTGGCGTGGATCAGGATCTGGCCGAGCCGGAAATCCTCGAAATAATTGCCCGGATTGGTCTTGGTCGCCGTCATCGTTCCCTCGTCCTCCACCGGCCGCGATCCGAGCCGCGGTCACGCCGCAGGCGCACGCCCGGCGCGCCGTCAGAGCCAAATCGGGCGTTTCCGTCAAGCCGCCTTCTGCATCTCGCCGATCGCCTCGGCGATGGCGACCGTGCGCTCGGCCTGCACCAGATGCAGCCGTTCGACCATCTTGCCGTCGACGGTGATGACGCCGCGGCGGGCGTTCT
>JAKAML010000145.1 GCA_021812845.1 Pseudomonadota bacterium | reverse complement strand
CCGCAGGCTCGTACCGAGGAAGCTGGCGGAGCCCTATCGGTGGCACGGATGCAAACTCAACTCGAAGTGATGAAGGGAGATGTTGCCAGAAGGGCGAAGCTCAGACCAGCCGTCCGGTACAAGCTTCAGAAAGATGGCCGCGACCCGTTCGAGGATTTGAGGCGGAAGAAGGTTCATCGGTTTAAATTCGGCGGAGCGCTTAAGACGTTTTTTAGGCGCAAGGACGAAGTCGAGTGCTCAGTATTTGCACCGCCGGTATCGCGGCCGGGGTCCTCGATCATTGTGCAGGCGTTTCTGCATGCCGAAGGAGAAATGAAAAGTGCGCTGCACATGGCGGCGCGAATGGACACAAGGACTGAGTTGAGAGCCTGTCAACCTCTGTCCGTCAATATCAAGCGGGGGGCAAGCGTCACTGTATCTCTTACGGCGGATGCAGGGATCGCGGTGGACGAACCACAAGTCACCGTGCTGTGGCGGGGTAAGCCTTCATTCGCTCAGTTTGTTGTTCGGCTGCCTGAGAAGATGAAAGACGAATATTTGCTGGCGACGATCCGGGTGAGCGTGGACGGGGGGCTTGTTGGCTGCATCAATTTTCTCCTCTCCATTGATCCTGCGAAGACCCTGCCGTCTCAACCGACGGGCGTGGGCCGCCGCTATGCACATGCCTTCATTTCTTACGCGTCGGCTGATCGCAAGGAAGTACTAAAGCGAACTCAGCTCCTCAAGGCAACCGGCATTAGCTTTTTCCAGGATGTTCTGGACTTAGATCCCGGGGATCGCTGGCAACCTAAGATTTGGGAGCACTTGGACCGGTGTGATTTATTCCTGTTGTTCTGGTCGCAAGCGGCAATGAAATCGTCCGCTGTGTTGCAGGAGGCAGAGCGAGCAATCGCGCGTCAGAACGCTGGCGAGTATCTGGACATTGTGCCGGTGATTATCGAAAGCCCACCGCCGCTTCCGCCGCCCGAAAGCCTTTCGGCATTGCACTTCAACGATAAGATCCAATACCTCGTTGGTGCAAGCTGAAATGGTTAGCCTATTGCGCCCACGGCTGCCCGTTGCCCCCGTGCACCTCGACGGTCGCGATGATCGTAAGCGGACCCGGCGGCCTTCTGCAAGCTCAGGTCTCCACCACTTCGCCTTTGGGTCACCAGACGACGTCGCGCGCAATTAGGCTCGGGCTGCAATGACCCTGAGAGCGGCCACGGGGCGTGCCGCCTCGAGGCGCCGTGGTCGGTGCCCTCGGCCATCGAAGTCGAGAGAAACAAAAAAACCCTCCGGACCGACGGTCCGGAGGGTTCGACTATGGCGCCGGCAGGAGGCGTCCCTCGGCCGGAGGGGCCGGCTGGAGCGGCATGTCAGCCCGCGGCCTCTGCCGCCTTGGCGGCCTTCTCGGCTGCGGCTGCGGCGCGCTCCTGTGCCTTCTTCTTCGGCTTGGCCTTGTCGGGGTTGACCGGCGCGGTGCGCTTCATCAGGCCGGCGGCGTCGAGGAAGCGGGCCACGCGGTCGGTCGGCTGGGCGCCGACCTTGAGCCAGTGCCTGGCCCGGTCGACGTCGAGCTTCACGCGGTCGGGGCTGTCCTTCTTGAGCATCGGATCGAAGGTGCCGATCTGCTCGATGTAGCGCCCGTCCCGCGGCGAGATCGAGTTGGCGACGACGATGTAGTAGTACGGGCGCTTCTTGGCGCCGCCGCGCGACAGGCGGAGTTTCACGGACATTCGGAGTTCCTTTCTGAGTTCGTTATGTCGTTGCGGGGTTGTCGGCGTGGTCTGATTGAAATCGCAGGTCTCGATCGACGGCCCGCCCAAGTCCTCGCGGTTGCGCGTCGCGCGATGACACGGGTCGATGTGTCATCGCTTCTTCCCCGGCGGCGGGCCCTTCGGCAGTCCGGGTAGCCCCAGGCCACCGAGGCCGGGCAGGCCGCGCGGCAGTCCCGCGCCGCCCAAACCGGGCAGGCCCGGCAACTTCGGCATCGCGCCGCCGCCGGCGCCGCCCACGCCCTTCGGCAGCGCGTCCTTGAGCTCCGCGGGCAGGCTCTCGAGTGCCTTCGGATCGAGGCTTGCGAGCTCGGCCTGCATCCTGGCCATCTCCTCCTCGCTCGGCATTCCCGCACCCGGCCCGAGCCCCATGGCGCCGGCCATGCGGCTCATCATGCCCTTGTTCTTGCCCATGGCCTTCATCATGTCGGCCATGCCGCGGTGCATCTTCAGGAGCTTGTTGATGTCCTCGACCCTGGTGCCGGAGCCCGCCGCGATGCGGCGCTTGCGCTTGGCGTCGAGCACCTTCGGCGCGCGGCGCTCCTTGGGCGTCATCGACGAGATGATCGCCCTCTGGCGCTTCAATTCCTTGTCGAGCCCCTGTTCGTTGATCTGGCCCTTGAGCTTGGCGACGCCGGGCATCATGCCCATCAGGCTGCCCATGCCGCCGAGCTTCTCCATCTGCCGGAGCTGGTCGGCCATGTCCTCGAGGTCGAACTCGCCCTTCTTCATCCGCTGGGCGATCTTCAGCGCCTTGTCGCGGTCGAAGTTCTCCGCCGCCTTCTCGACGAGGCCGACGATGTCGCCCATTCCGAGGATGCGGCCGGCGACACGCTTCGGGTCGAACTCCTCGAGCGCATCCCATTTCTCGCCGACGCCCAGGAGCTTGATCGGCTTGCCCGTCACCGCGCGCATCGACAGCGCCGCGCCGCCGCGGCCGTCGCCGTCGGCGCGTGTCAGCACGGTGCCGGTGATGCCGATGCGGCCGTCGAACTGCCGTGCGGTGTTGACGGCGTCCTGGCCGGTCAGGCTGTCGACCACCAGCAGCGTCTCGTGCGGGCTGGTCGCGGCCTTGACCTCGGCCGCTTCCGCCATCAGCTCGTCGTCGATCGAGATGCGGCCGGCGGTGTCGAGCAGCACCACGTCGAAACCGCCCAATCGCGCCGCGTCGAGCGCCCGCCGGGCGATGGCCACGGGCTGCTGGCCGGCGACGATCGGAAGCGTGTCGATGCCGGTCTGCTCGCCGAGCACCCGGAGCTGCTCCTGCGCCGCCGGCCGCCGCGTGTCGAGCGAGGCCATCAGCACCTTCTTGCGCTCGCGGTTCTTCAGGCGGTAGGCGATCTTGGCCGTCGAGGTGGTCTTGCCCGATCCCTGCAGGCCGACCATCAGGATGGCGACCGGCGGCGCCGCCGCGAGGCTGATCGGGTCGGCGTCCGCGCCGAGCACGCGGACGAGCTCGTCGTGGACGATCTTGACGACCATCTGGCCCGGCGTGACCGACTTCACGACCTCCTGGCCGACGGCCTTGGCCTTCACCTGCTCGACGAAATCCTTGACCACGTCGAGGGCGACGTCGGCCTCGAGCAGCGCCCGACGCACCTCGCGCATCGCCTCGGCGACGTCGCCCTCGGTCAGCGCGCCGCGTCGCGTCAGCTTGTCGAGTACGCCCGAAAGCCGGTCGGATAGGCTCTGGAACATCTGGCCTCTGCTCGCCTCTGGCTCGAACCCTGTCGCTGCGCCGCCGCCCCCTCGTCGGGCGCGGCGCTGGAAGTGCCGAAAGCACGATCGCACCCGCGGGCGCCACGCGCCGGCGGATGTTGACCTCCCCGCTCACCCTGGAACCGCGATCACGGTCCGCTCGGGCCCCGCGGGGCGGCGGCTGTGCTCCAAAGCCGCTGAATTGGCCGGACCATCGACGAATGACTTGTCGATGTCAACAGGTGAGGCCGCCGCGACGCCGCCACGCTGCTGGCGCATCTGATGCCGCCCGACTAGGGTGCACCGAAACGAGGCAGCCCGTCCATCCGAGTTCGCTCATGCAACTCCGCAGGTTCATGTCCACCGTCATGTTCACGTCCCTGGCGGCTCTTCATGTCGCCGGCTGCCAGTCGGGCGGATCGCCATTTTCCGGGGCCTCGCAGCGGGAGTTGACGTTCATCTCAGCCGCCCAGACCTGGGATCTGAACAAGGACAACGTCGTCACCTGCGACGAGTGGAAGCAATACCTCGCGACCTCCTTCGCCGAGGTCGACGCCAACAAGGACGGCGTTCTGAGCAAGGACGAGTTCGCGAGATTGGCGAAGCAGGACAAGCTGTTCGAGGAGGCGGACTACGCCTTCTTCGGCGCCCCGGCCGACGGCAGGCTGACCCTGGCCCAGATGCAGGGCACGGCCAATCCGGCCTTCCAGCGCCTCGACAAGGACAAGGACTGCCGCCTCGTCAGCGACGAGCTGGTGCGCCAGCACACGCCCGGCAAGCGCGAGGAGATCGACTGGCAGAAGCGCCAGGATTCGTTGCGGAAATAGCCTCCGCTCACATCGGCGACAGGCGCAGGATCGTGCCGTCGCGGGCATCGACGACAAGCCACACCGCACCGTCCGGACCGACGCGCACGTCGCGGATGCGATCGCCGCGGCCGTCGAGCAGCACCTCCTCGGCAACCACCTGGCCACCCTCGACGACGAGACGGGACAGTTGCGCGCCCGCCAGCCCGCCGACCAGCATGTTGCCTTTCCAGCCGGGAAACAGCACGCCCGCGTAGATGGCGAGCCCCGACGTCGCGATCGACGGATCCCAGTAGTAGACCGGCTGCTCGAGCCCGGACTTGGCCGTCCCCTCGCCGATCTTCGCGCCCGAGTAGTCGCGGCCGTAAGTGATGACCGGCCAGCCGTAGTTCTTGCCCTTCTCGGGCTGGTTGAGCTCGTCACCGCCGCGCGCACCGTGCTCCACCGTCCACAGCTTGCCGGTGGCGGGATCGAGGACCGCGCCCTGGATGTTGCGGTGGCCGATCGAGAACACCTCCGGCCGCCAGCCGCCGGATTTCGGATTGTCGGCGGCCGGCGCGCCGTCCGGCATGATGCGGATCACCTTGCCGATGTGGCTGCCGGGATTCTGCGATTCGTTGCGGCTGCCGCGGTCGCCGGTGGTCACGAACAGGGAGCCGTCGGGCGCCGGGATGATCCGCGAGCCGAAATGATGGCTCGAAGCGACAGCCGGCTCCTGGCGGAAGATGACCTTGACGTCGTCCAGCCTCCCGCCGGCGCCATCGAGCGAGAGCCGTCCGCGGGCGACCGCGGTGCCGGCCTTCCCCTCTCCGCGCGGCTCGGCGTAG
>JAKAML010000144.1 GCA_021812845.1 Pseudomonadota bacterium | reverse complement strand
GCCGCTCCGGCCCCGCGCGTCTCCGCCCGTCCTTCCCCGCGCGTCTCCGCCCGTCCTTCCCCGCGCGTCTCCGCCCGTCCTTCCCCGCGCGTCTCCGCCGCGACCCCTTCCGCGGCGGCGCTTGCCGGCGTCGGCGTAGTCGTCCTCGGTCGGGCCGTCGCCGAGCCACAGGGCCTCGTCGCCGGTGATCTTCTCGATGTCCTTCAGAAGCTTCAGGTCCTCGTGCGTGACGAGGGAGGCGGCATAGCCCGACTTGCCGGCGCGGCCGGTGCGGCCGATGCGGTGGACGTAGTCGTCGGACTGCCACGGCAGGTCGTAGTTGAAGACGTGGCTGACGTCGGGGATGTCGAGGCCGCGGGCGGCGACGTCGGAGGCGGCGAGGAACATCAGCTCGCCGGAGCGGAACTTGTCGAGCGTCGCCATGCGCGCCGACTGGTCCATGTCGCCGTGCAGCGCGCCGGCGTTGAAGCCGTGCTTCAGGAGCGACTTCAGGAGGATCGCGACGTCACGCTTCCTGTTGCAGAAGATGATGGCGTTGCGCACATCCTCGACGCGCATCAGCTCGCGCAGCGCCTCGCGCTTGGCCCAGTCCTCGCCATCGGGCAGGAAGCGGAAGCGCTGGGTGATGGTCTTCGCCGTGGTGGCGGGGCGCGCCACCTCGACGCGGACGGGATCCTTGAGGAACTGGTCGACGAGGCGGGTGATCTCGGCCGGCATGGTGGCGGAGAAGAACAGCGTCTGCCGGCGCGGCGGCAGGAGCTTGCAGATCTTCTCGATGTCAGGGATGAAGCCCATGTCCAACATGCGGTCGGCCTCGTCGATGACGAGGATCTCGACCCCCATCAGCATGATGCGGCCGCGGCCGAAGTGGTCGAGCAGGCGGCCCGGCGTGGCGATCAGAACGTCGACGCCGCGGTCGAGCTTCTTGACCTGATCGTCCATGGAGACGCCGCCGATCAGGAGCGCCACGTCGAGCTTGTGGTTGGTGCCGTACTTCTCGAACGCCTGCGCGACCTGGGCGGCGAGTTCGCGCGTCGGCGCCAGGATCAGCGAGCGCGGCATCCGGGCGCGGGCGCGGCCGGTCTCGAGCCGGCAGATCATCGGCAGCGTGAAGGCGGCGGTCTTGCCGGTGCCGGTCTGGGCGATGCCGAGCACGTCGCGTCCGCTGATCGCTACGGGGATGGCGGCGGACTGGATGGGGGTCGCGGTCGTATATCCGGACGCCTCGACGGCGGCCAGAACCTTGGGGCTGAGACCGAGCTCAGCGAAGGCTTTCGTTTCCAAAAAAGGTCTCTCCGGTTCAACTCTCACGATCCCGCGCGTGCGCACTCTCCGCGGGATCGCGGGCGCAGCCTCGTCGGGTGGAGAGCGCAGGGAGCATTGGACGGCAAAGGGCCAAATGTATGGGGGCGGTCTCGAAAAGGATCGAATGAATCGAATCCCCCTGCGCTCGAGCCAAGAAGCTGCTGACACAACCCACGCGGAAACGCAAGGAAAACCGCTGCTCGTGTGACAAAAAGCCTTGGATTAGTGTCACTTGCGCGACCGCGCGACGATGTCGGGCGCGGTCCCGGGGCGGCGGCGGACGGGGAGGACGGACATGGCCGGGACGGCGGAACCCCTGCTCATGGTGCCGGGGCTGATGTGCACGGCCGATCTCTGGCGCGAGCAGAGCGCGGCGCTCGGTGGCGGGCGCGTGGTGGTGATCGGCGACCACACGCGGCACGACACCATGGGCGGCATCGCGGCGGGCATCCTGGCGGCGGCGCCGGAGCGGTTCGCGCTCGCCGGGCTGTCGATGGGCGGCTACGTGGCGTTCGAGATCATCCGCCGGGCGCCGGAGCGGGTGACGCGGCTCGCGCTCCTCGACACCAGCGCCCGGGCGGATCTTCTGGAGCAGTCGGCGCGGCGGCGGGAGGTCGTGGCCATCGCGCGGGAGAAGGGCGTGCGCTTCGTGCAGAAGACGCTGTTGCCGATGCTGGTCGCGAAGCGTGCGCTCGATGACGCGGCGCTGGTCGAGCGGCTGCTGGCGATGGCCGACGACACCGGGATCGAGGCGTTCGCGCGCCAGCAGGCGGCGATCATGGGCCGGCCGGACAACCGGCCGCTGCTCGGAGAGATCCGCTGCCCGACGGTCGTCGTCGTCGGCGCGGCGGACCAGTTGACGCCCCAGAAGGTGGCCGAGGAGATCCGCGACGGGATCGCGGGCGCGCGGATGGAGATCGTCGCGGGCGCGGGGCATCTCACTCCCATCGAGGCGCCGGAGCGGGTGACGGCTCTGATGCGGCGGTGGCTCGGGGGGTGACCGCACGACAGGCGCACGTCGTCAATTGACAATTTTTTCCGTCCCAGACTGCCGAATTCTTCGGCCGACTGCTCGGCACGAATTCCACGCTTCCCGGTCGCGTCACGCCGAAACTCGAAGAGACCATCTTCGACCAAATACCCGCACCGAGCTACATATGTCGAAATACGACGAGCCTGCAGTGGCTCGCAACAACCTGATCATCGTCGGTTCCGATCGACCGGCTGGCTGACATTCGCACCATTTGACCTGATCCGAAATTGTACCAGCCCATCAGCGAAATTGTTGCAATGTTGCTGCCAGCAACGCTGATACGATTAGTGCCGCCCCATAGTCCCGGTATCACAATTTCGCCGTTCGATGCCAACATTGTTTCTGACTGGTCCAAGAACGTCGTCTCGCTGATCCCCAACGCCGCGGAAACAGAAGCGCCAGACTGGAGCGTTCTGCCAGTTGGACGCCAATAGGATGCCACAAACTTGCCGAGGACAATTGATGGTCCTGGTTCGGGCACCGCAACCTCACACAGTGTCGTGCGCGGACCTCCAATAGTCCCCGGTATCTCGACGCTATCAGGGGCAACTGTTACTGATGCGGGTGTGGCCCCGGCTGCGCCTGCCACGCCCCTCAACTCAGACAAGAAAAACCACGAGTCTGTCATCTTTTGGTAGGCGTGGCCAGTCGCGACATCCAAATACATGTCGCCGTTATCGCCCAACGCGGCAGTGGGCGTTCCCGAGCCAGTTAGCCACGTCGGCCCTCGGCCGACAGCCCGCAGAATTCCGATCTGTCGCCAAGTTCCGTCGGTCTTTCGAAATATACGCGAGGTATCCAGGTCGAGGAAGTGATCGGTGTCTTCACCGACGGCGGCGGCTGGTGATCCAGGACCGGTGTGCCATGCGTTTGCCATTCCGACCTCCATCCAGACGAGATTGCCGGCAAAGCTATCGTATTGGCCTCGATCGAGTTGGCGCCCTGCGATTTCGCAAGGCGTGTCATGGTCATTGTAGCAGATCAGATTCTATTGTATGCGGGCTCTTCAATTCCGTCTGCATAGATGCCAATTGTGCCCCTGACTTGTCCCGATGCCGCTTGCACACTTGGCACATCCGCCACGCAAAGCTGAGCCCCGGCACCACGATCGTATCGGGTCAATCGCATTGCGCGGTCGCGACTTCGAAGGAAGCGGCCGCCCCTCAAGGTCGTCGCGACGCTGCCCCTCATCCTAACCCTCTCCCCGCACCCGGCGCTACGGGGGCGAGGGGACGAGCGCGCAGGTTCATGGCCGCCCACACCTTCGCCGGAAATCACGCGGTCCTGCGCGAGCCTGCCGACGCTGCCCGACTAGATATCCAGATCCTTGGCGAAGGCGGCGCGCTCCTGGATGAAGCGGAAGCGGGCTTCGGGCTTCGATCCCATGAGCGCGTTGACGGCTTCGGAGATCGCGGCTTTCTCGGCGGGGTCGACCGCGACCTTCAGGAGCGTGCGCTTCACCGGGTGCATGGTGGTCTCTTTGAGCTGCTCGGCGTTCATCTCGCCGAGTCCCTTGAAGCGGTTGACCTCGACTTTCGCGTTCGACGGGAACTCGCTTCTCGTCAGCTCCTCGCGGTGCTTCTGGTCGCGGGCGTAAACGACCTTGGAGCCGTGCTTCAGCTTGAAGAGAGGCGGCACGGCCAGGAACAGGTGGCCGTTCTCGATCAGCTCCGGCATCTCCTGGTAGAAGAAGGTGATGAGGAGCGAGGCGATGTGGGCGCCGTCGACGTCGGCGTCGGTCATGATGATGACCCGCTCGTAGCGCAGATCCTCGTCGCGGTATTTCGCGCCGGTGCCGACGCCCAACGCCTGGATCAGATCGGATAGGAGCTGGTTCTGGGCGAGCTTGGCGGAGGAGGCGTTGGCGACGTTCAGGATCTTGCCGCGCAAGGGCAGGATGGCCTGGGTCTCGCGGTCGCGGGCGCTCTTGGCCGAGCCGCCGGCCGAGTCGCCCTCGACGATGAAGATCTCGGTGCCGGCGGCGGACTGGATCGAGCAGTCGGCGAGCTTGCCGGGGAGGCGGAGCTTCCGGGTCGCGGACTGGCGCGAGACCTCCTTCTCGCGGCGGCGCTTCAGCCGCTCCTCGGCCTGCTCGACGGTCCATTCGAGGAGCTTCGTCGCCTGCTGCGGGCTGTCGGCGAGGAAGTGGTCGAAGGCGTCGCGGACGGTGGTCTCGACGATCCTGGTCGCCTCGACGGTTGCGAGCTTGTCCTTGGTCTGGCCCTGGAACTCGGGCTCGCGGATGAACACGGCGAGCATGGAGGCGGCGGTGGCCATCACGTCCTCGGACGTGATCTGGGCCGCCTTCTTGTTGCCGACCAGCTCGCCGTAGGCGCGCAGACCCTTGTAGAGCGCCTGGCGGAGGCCGTTCTCGTGGGTGCCGCCCTCGGGCGTCGGGATGGTGTTGCAGTAGGACGACGAGAAGCCGTCCTCGTCGCCGATCCAGGCGACCGCCCACTCGACCGAGCCGTGTCCGCCCGGCTTCTCGACGCGGCCGGCGAAGATGTCCTTGGTTACGCGCGTCTGGCCCTCGATGGTGGCCATGAGATAGTCCTTGAGGCCGCCGGGGAAATGAAACACGGCCTCGGCCGGCGTATCATCGGTGATCAGCGACGGATCGCAGCTCCAGCGGATCTCGACGCCGCCGAAGAGGTAGGCCTTCGAGCGCGCCATCTTCATGATGCGCTGGGGCTTGAAGGCACAGCCCTTGCCGAAGATCTTCTCGTCCGGCTTGAAGCGGACCTTGGTGCCGCGCCGG
>JAKAML010000143.1 GCA_021812845.1 Pseudomonadota bacterium | reverse complement strand
CGCTGCTGGTCTTCATGGCGGCTTCCCTGCTGCCGCGCCGGCTGCCGGAGATGCCCGCTCAAGCCACAGCCCCGGGCGGTGGCCGGGCGTCGGCTCGTTAACCTCGCCCGCATCCTAGGCGGGGCCTGCCCTCAAGTTGCCGCATCCGAGCCCTTCAATGCCCCCATTCGGCAATTACCGATCGTTAAGGGTTGGGGATTAACCCTAACGATCGGCAACACCAGTCGAGATCCAACGGGGGCCTGCTTTCCTGGGAAAGGGGCCCACCGTCCCGAGGGGTTCTCAATGGGGCGGGATGACGGGTCCGGCACAATGGACGGGGTGTCCAGTGGTCATGCGTAAACGAGGCCTCTCGGCGGCCTTTGCCGCCGCGGCGCTTTCGGTCGCCGCCGGCAGCCCGGATATTGCCGCCAACTTCGGCAAGACGCGCACCATTGCCCTCTACAACATCCATTCCAAGGACACGATCCAGGTCGTCTACAAGCGCGACGGCAGGAACGTCCCGGAGGCGATGGAGAAGGTCAACTGGGCGCTGCGCGACTGGCGCAAGAACGAGCCCGCGAAGATGGACCCGGAGCTCGTCGATCTTTTGTGGGAAATCCACACCGAGCTCGGCTCGAGAGAGCCGATCCACATCATCTCCGGCTTCCGCTCCCGCGACACCAACGAGATGCTGCGGAAGACCGTCGGCGGCCAGGCGAGCGAGAGCCAGCACATCCAGGGCAAGGCGGCGGACGTGCATTTCCCCGACGTGCCGCTGAAGCAGCTCCGCTATTCGGCGCTGATCCGCGAGCGCGGCGGCGTCGGCTACTACCCGACCTCGGCGATCCCGTTCGTTCACGTCGACACCGCCCGCGTGCGGCACTGGCCGCGGCTGCCGCGCTACGAGCTGGCGCTGCTGTTCCCCGGCGGCCAGACCAAGCATCAGCCGGTCGACGGCGGGCCGATCACGCGCGAGGACGTGAAGATCGCCCAGGCCCGGCACAAGGATCTCGCGGTGCAGGTGGCCGAGTTCTTCAGCTTCCGCAGCCAGCCGAGGCCGACACTCGTCGCCGACGCCGGCGGGGCGCCGCTCGCGGTCCAGCCGCCGCCCCCGATCCAGCCCGCGGCCCGGCCGGCCTTCGCGGTCGCCACCGCGACGCCGCCGCCCGCACGACCGGCCGACGCCCCGGCCAAGTCCGCCGATCCGGCCGACAGGCTGCCGCCGGGCTGGACGGTGTCGCCCGCCGCCGCGCCGGCACCGCCCGTGGTGCGAACCGTGGTGCCGCCCGCCGCGGCGATCGCCACCGCGCCTTCGGCCGAGCTGCAGCTCGCGGCACTCGGACCGCCGGAGCCGAGGCTCGTCGCCGAGCCGCGGCTGATCGAGCGGCCGTCGCGCTTCACGCCCCGCCCCTCCGACCAGGACAAGGTCGGCCTCGACCGCCTCGTCACGCTCGCCTCCTACGCGCCAGAGCCGCGCACGCCCGAGCCGCGGCTCCTGTCGGAGCCCCGTCCTGTCGAGCGGCCGGCGCTCGCAAGCCTTTCGGGCCCCTCGATGCCGCTGCCGCAGTTCGTGCGGCCGGGCTCGGTCTCGGCGCCTGCCGAACCGCGCCTCGCCGCGCTGTCGCCGCTCCGAGGACAGCCCGCCGACGGATTGAACGGCGCCGGCCGCCGGCTCAGCGACGCCATCGACCCGGGCTGGGGCAACGGCTTCACCGCCGCGCCCGAATTCGACGAGGAGCACCCCGACGAGCTGTCCTACCGGCCGTTCCCGGTGGCGCCTCTCCTGACGGCATCCGCCTCGCCCGACGATCCCGTGCTGGCCCAGCTTTCGGCGCCAGACGTCACCCGGACCCTGGATCTGCTCGATGCCGAGGGGCAGATCCTGCCGATGCGGTTCCACCCCGGCGCGCAGACCGCCGAGCTCCTGTGGGCGCAGCAGTTCAAGGGCGGTGCGGTCAATCTCGGGGGGCTGGCGCCGCGCGACGGCGCCGTCGCGGCATCGGTCCCGCCGGCCACGGCCGGAGGCCTGAGCAGCCGCCCCGTCAGGACGCTGCCGAGGTAGCGGCGGGCTTGCGCGCGCGCCGCGCCGGTGCCGGTGCCGTCTCGACCGGCTGCGCGTCGTCGCCGTCGGACACGGCCTCGCCGGCCTCCGCAACGAGCCTGCCGAGCTCGATGAAGTCCGCCCGCCGCGGCGACGACTGCCGCCAGGCGAGCCCGATCCTGCGGCTCGGCTCGGGCGCGGCGAACCGCATCACCTCGATCTCGCGGCCGCGCACCTCGACGCCCAGGCTCATCCGCGGCAGCAGCGTCACGCCGTAGCCCGCGGCCACCATCTCGACGATGGTCGCGAGGCTCGAGGCGCCGAACGTGTCGACGCCCTCGACCTGCTTCAGCTCACAGTATTTCAGCGCCTGGTCGCGCAGGCAGTGGCCCTCCTCCAAGAGCAGCAGCCGCTCGTGGGCAATCAGCTCCGGCGTCGCGCGGACGTTGCCGGAGATGGCGTGGCTCTTCGGCAGCGCCAGCAGGAACGGGTCGTCGAACAGCGCGAGCTCCTCGACGTCCGGGTGCTTGATGGGAAGCGCCAGCAGCAGCACGTCGAGCTTGCCGTCGTTGAGCTCCTGCACCAGCGTCGCGGTCTGCGTCTCGCGGACGTGGAGCTTGAGCTCGGGGTAGCCGCGCTGGATCAGCGGCAGCAGCGGCGGCAGCAGGTACGGCGCGACGGATGGAATGACGCCGAGCCGCAACATGCCGGCGAGGCGGGTGCCGGAATGCACCGCCCATTCCGACAGGTCGCGCACGTCGGCGAGGATGCGGCGCGCGCGCTCGGCGAACGCCTGCCCGAGATCGGTCAGGCGGAAGCCGGTGCGGGTGCGTTCGACCAGCGCCACGCCGAGCCCTTGCTCGAGCTCCTGCACCTGCATCGACAGCGCCGGCTGGGTGACCGAGCATTCTTCTGCCGCGCGGCCGAAGTGCTGGGTGCGCGCCAGGGCCTCGAAGTAGCGCAACTGCTTCAAGGTTATGTTCGCCATAAGCCGCCCTTATGGTGATCGATGGAGGGTCGATGAAAACTAATCGAACCGGGCGCCCGGATTCTAATCACGACTTCGGCAAGTCGCTCCGGCGTCCACGTTTTCGTCGCCCCCTGCCGCACCCCTCGCGGGGCTCGGCGTTCCCGCGCCGGCCCGGCGTCAACAGCGCCGAGAACCGCGGACAATGGTCGCACCGCCCCCTGGCTGAAGGTCATGGCCGCACCCGAGGCAGCGCTCCAAGCTCCATCATCAGGAATTATGATCGGATGGCAATGAAATTGCAATTTGCCTGATCGGGAGCCGGGGTCCACGCTCTGTCCGACCGAAACGGCGTCGGCCGGCCCCCTGCTACGGCCGCCGTCGCGAACGACGAGGCGACGACGTCGCCGAGGCAAGCGGTGCCCAGGGTCGCGAGATCCCGTGTGCCGCAGGGCGTCCCGGCCCAGCGCCGACTGGGCCGGGCGCCCGCCCTGCCTCCGCCGTGGGCGAAGCCGCCCGAGCCAGCCCACCCGACGCCTCCGTCCGCGCGCCATCGTCGGGCCACCGCGACGTCTCCGCTGTCCCGCCGGCGCCGGACCACCCGCCGCCGACGTTCCCCGTGGACCGCCCTTCTTCGCAGAAGCCGGCGCGATCCCTGCCACTCGAAGGGGAGGCACGGCGCGCCGAACTCCGCTCGAGGTCGGGACGGCAGCCGCGGCTCGGCCGATGCCGCTGCGGAACTTCTGCCCGCGACAGACATTCTACCTGTTGAGGTAACCCATAGTCTCGAAAGGTGATTCTCCATGCGGCACGTGACGAGGACCAATCCGGCCAAGGCGGTCGCCCCGCTCGTCGGTGCGATGGCGATGCTCGTCGTGCCTGTGGCCGCGGGCTGCTTGAACTTCAGCACCGCTCAGGCGGCGTCGGCCGCTGCGTTCGAAGTCGCACAGAAGGGTGACGGCAGGCGCGGCGGTGGTGGCGGCGGCAATCCGGCCACGACCGGTGGTGGCGGCGGCGGTGGCGGCGGTGGTCCGGCCGCGAGCGGCGGTGGCGGCGGAGGCGTCGCGATCCCGGGCGGCGGTCGCGCCGGCCGCGGCGGCGATGGTGCCGGTCCCGCCCGTGCTCTGCGTGGCAATGGCGGTGGCGGCAAGCGCGCGATCGACGGCAATCGCGGAGGCGCCCCGCGTGTGCTCGGCGAGCGCCGGCGCGGCGGCGACAATGTCGTGCGCGACCGTGTCCGCCGCGGCGACGACAACGTCCGGCGCGGGCGCGGTGGTCGTGAGGGGCGTCCCTGGCGCCGCGGCACACGCCATCTGTGGGGCCCCGGCCTCGCGTTCTACTTCTACGACGGCTGGTACTACGGGGACTGCGATTGGCTCCGCCGACGCGCCGAGATCACCGGCAGCGCCTACTGGTGGCGCCGCTACCGCCGTTGCCGCAACGCGTGGTAGTGGGCGGGCATAGCCTCGGGCATTGCCTCGGGCATAGCCTCGGGCGTAGCCTGGCGCATCTTCCGATCGGGCGATCGGGCGGCACGCGCCGAGACCGGCCATGCCGCCCGATCGTCGCGTCGTGCGCGGCGTTCAGGCCGGATCGGGGCCGATCATCTTGGCAGGGATCACGATCGAGTCGAAGTCCTCGCCCGGGATGCCGAGCGCGATCGCTTCCTCGCGCAGCGTGGTGCCGTTCTTGTGCGCGGTCTTGGCGACCTTGGCGGCGAGGTCGTAGCCGTATTTCTCCTTCAGGGGCGTCACCAGCATCAGCGAGTTGGCGAGGCCCTTGGCGATGTTGTCGAGGCGCGGCTCGATGCCGACGACGCAGTTGTCGGTGAAGGAGACCGCCGCGTCCGCAAGCAGGCGCACCGACTGGAGGAAGTTGTAGGCCATCACCGGGTTGAAGACGTTGAGCTCGAAGTGGCCCTGCGAACCCGCGAAGCCGATCGCGGCGTTGTTGCCGTGGATATGGGCGGCCACCTGCGTCAGCGCCTCGCACTGGGTCGGGTTGACCTTGCCCGGCATGATCGAGGAGCCGGGCTCGTTCTCCGGCAGCGCCAGTTCGCCGAGGCCCGAGCGCGGGCCCGAGCCGAGGAAGCGGATGTCGTTCGCGATCTTGAAGCAGCT
>JAKAML010000142.1 GCA_021812845.1 Pseudomonadota bacterium | reverse complement strand
GATCGCCGCGAGCACGTACGGCAATGTCGCCGCGCTGTTCGCGGTGCTGCTGGTGCTGATCGTCGGCGCGGTCGGCGTCGCACTCGACTACGGGCGCGGGCTCGCGGCGCGGACCTCGCTGCAGGCCTCCGCAGATGCGGCGGTGCTCGCCTCCCGCAGCGGCGGCCTCAAGACCGAGGCCGAGATCAAGGCGCAGGCCGAGAAGTTCTTCGCGGTCAACGCCCACAAGCTGTTCGGGGCCAACATCACGAACGTCGACGTCTCGCTGGTCGGCAACGTGATCGAGATGAAGGTCGACGCGCTGCTGCCGGCGTCGATCACGCAGGTTCTCGGCACGGAGTCGTTTCCGCTGACGGTGAAGTCGAAGGCGGCGGCTGCGGCGGAGGACGTCGAGATCGCACTCGTGCTCGACAACACGGGGTCCATGCGCGACTACATGGACGACCTCAAGACCGGGGCGAAGGATCTCGTCGAAGCGGTACACAGGGGCGCGACGTCGGTCTCGAGGCTCAAGTTCGCCGTCGTGCCCTATGTCGGCGCCGTCAACATCGGCAACGGCCCGGCGCAGATGGCGTGGATGGACACCGCCGGCGGCTCGTCGCGCAACGGCCTCGCTCTCCGCTGGGAGTCGTTCGGCTACGAGGCGGGCTGCCAGACCGGTGGCGGCGGATCGAGCCCCGGCCCCGGCCCCGGCACGACGGGCTCGCTGTTCGACGCGCTGCCGCGCTTCGCGGGGGTCGTGCGCGAGCTCCTCGGCGTCGCTCCGGCGCAGGCGGCGAGCGCCGCCGACGTGCCGTCGCCGTTCGTGTTCTACGACCCGTGCTGGATCGCCAACCCCGGCACGATCAACTACTTCGATCTCTTCGCCAAGATCCCGAACACGACCTGGAAGGGCTGCGTCATCGCACGGCCGGCCCCCTACGACACCGACGACACGCCGCCCGACCAGGGGACGGCCGATACCATGTTCGTGCCGTGGTTCTGGCCCGACCAGCCGGACGCGGCGAAGATCGCGGCCAACGGCTGGAATTTCGTCTCGGCGAACGACTATCTGACCGACCGGCCGGATCTCGTGCCGTCGCCGTTCAAGGACAACTGGAACGGCTGGACGCACCGCTCGACACTGCAATACAACAATTCCAACGCCGCGATCGACGAGGCCGGCCCCGACACGTCGGGCCCGAACAAGAGCTGCCCGGACCCGATCCTGCCGTTGACCAACAACAAGTCGGACGTCATCGCGGCCATCGACAAGATGGTGCACTGGAACGGCTCCGGGACCAACGTCGCAGAAGGGCTGGCGTGGGGCTGGCGCGTCCTGTCGCCGGAGGCGCCGTTCAGCGAAGGCGCGCCCTACGGCAAGATCCGCAAGGTCCTGGTGCTGATGACGGACGGCAGCAACAACATCGATCCGAGCCAGGACGGCGCGGTGTGGTCCGACTGGTCGGCCTACGGATACTTGAACAGCGGCGTCGTTCCGGGCGTCACCTACGAGGGCTTCAAGCAGTACACAGATGACCGCATGAGCCAGGTGTGCCAGAACGCCAAGGACAAGGGCATCACGATCTACACCGTGGCGTTCGGCATCGTGGATCAGCCGACGCTCGCCAAGCTCGAGGCGTGCGCGTCGAAGCCGCCCTACGCCTACGCGCCGGGAACCGAGAGCGAGCTGGTCGAGGCGTTCAACTCGATCGGCGCCAGTCTCACCGAGCTCAGGCTGACGGAGTAGGGCGCTCAGCCGACGAGCGATTGCCGCTCGATCCGGCCGCCGAGCGCCACGGCACCGGGCTGGGCCGACCAATCGGCGTAGTTGCGCATCTCGCCGCTGGTGCGCAGGCGCCGCAGGCGATCGAGATCGACCGTGCCCGCGACCCACATCGGCCGGTCGAGCACGCCCTCGGCGATGACGCCGTCGTCGGAGACGCCGTGCTCGCTCGGCACGTAGATCGCAGCTTTTCCGGAATTGCGGTCGACGGCCGGGGACCACGGCGCATCGCCCACGGTCGGGCTCTGCACGGTGACGATCGTGTTCTCGAGCGCGCGCGCCTTGGCGCCGGTCGCCACGCGGTGGAAGCCCGAGACGCGCTCGGTGCAGGAGGGGACGAGCACGATCTCGGCCCCGGCCTCGGCCATGGCGCGGACGAGGAGCGGGAACTCGCTGTCGTAGCAGATGGCGACGGCGATGCTGCCGAGCCCGGTCTCGAACACCCGTATCGGGCCGCCGGGGCTGATGCCCCAGTCGCGCTCGAACGGCGTCATGATGATCTTTTCCTGCTCGCCGACGAGGCCGCCCGGGGTGACGAGCTGGGCGGCGTTGACGTAGCGGCCGTCGCCGGTCCGGACCGGTCCGGAGCCGACGAGGATGTGGACGCCGTGCCTTTCCGCGAGTTCCTGGTGGAGCGTGACGCGGCGGGCGGCCTCGCCGGCGACGGCGGCGAGGGTCGCGGCGAGATCCGACGAGACGGCGGTGCCGAAGGCGGCGGCCTGCTCGATCGCGGCGTACTCCGGGAACACGAGGAGGCTGGCGCCGGTGGCGGCGCCGTCGGCGACCCACTGCGCGATCTTGTCCTGCCAGGCGTCGAGCGAGGCGGGCTCGCCGATCGGGTACTGTGCGGCGGCGATGCGGACGACGTCCGGACGCGCGGGGCGGGCGGCGGCGGTCATAGCGCCTTCAGCCAGAACTGCATCGGATGCATGGTCGGCTGCGGCTGGTCGACGTCCTTCCACTCGTAGCCGGCGACCATGCCAGGCGCCGGGGCGTAGCCGCGCCTTTTCCAGAACTCGTCGAGCGGGCGGTAGTCCTGCGGCTTCAGGGGATGGTCGTCGGGCCTGACGACGCGGCAGAAGCTCGACCAGGCGAAGCCGCCGAGCGCCCGCGCGTGCCCCTCGCGGCCGTCGAAGAAGGCGTGGCCAAGGCCGTGGCCGCGATGGGAGGCGAGAAGCACGCTCTCGCCGCAGTAGAAGACGCGCCGGGTGTCGTAGCCGGCCGCAGCGAAGGGGGCGACGAACTCGGCGTCGGTCTCGACCAGGGGACCGGCGGTCGAGGCGCCGACCATGTCGTCGCCGTCGTAGGCGGCGATGCAGACGGCCCCCTTGGCGGCCGCGAACTTGGCGAGGTAGGCCTCCTCGTAGGCGAGGCTGCCGTCGTAGAGGTAGGGCCAGTCGCGGAACACGGTCATGCGCAGGCGGGCGAGGGCGGGCAATGCCGCGACGAGGTCGGGCCCGGTCAGCGCGCGGGCGGTGATGCGCCCCTTCCGGTGGATCAGGGCGGCGCTCATGCGGGCTCCTTCGGCGCACCCTTCTCAATGCGGTTCCGCGCGCCGACGATCACGATCGAGGGGACGTGGGTCCGGGCCTCGTCGGGGGTCATCTGCGCATAGCTGCAGATGATGAGCTTGTCGCCGACGCACGCCTTTCGCGCCGCCGCGCCGTTGAGCCCGATGACGCCGGAGCCCTTCTTGCCTTCGATGACGTAGGTCGCGAAGCGCTCGCCGTTGTCGATGTTGTAGATCTCGACCCGCTCGTTGATCAGCAGCCCCGCGGCCTCGATCAGCCGGCGGTCGATCGAGATCGAGCCCTCGTAGTGGAGGTCGCACTCGGTCACGGTGGCCCGGTGCAGCTTGCACTTCAGCATGGTGAGCAGCATCCTGCCCCTCCGTCGTTCGTGCCGATGCGGCGTCAGCCCGAGACCTGCAGCATCCAGTCGGTCAGATTGTAGTAGGTCGTGACGCGGGCGATCTTGCCGTCGCGGACGACGAAGAAGGTGCCGGCCGGCAGCACGTACCTCTGGCCCTTGGCCGGCGGCAGCCCCTCCTCGGAGTTCTTGTAGACGCCGTGGACGTTGAACTCGGCCGAGGCGCGGGCGCCGTCCTTCGAGACCATGACGGCGATGTCCTCGAGCCGCTCTGCGTAGTTGTGCGCCATGCGGGCGTTGAAGGCGCGGAACTTGTCCTTGCCCTGGCGGCGCTCGCCCTGGTTGACGTCGTGGATGACGTCGTCCGTCAGCATGGCGATCATGGCCTCGCTGTCGCCGCGGTTGAAGGCGTCGTAGTAGCTGCGGATGAGCTTGGCGGTCGCAATGCGCGTGGCGCTCTCGGCGGTGTCGGACATCGGCGTCTCCATGGACATTCTTCGCCACGGGCTTTAGCACCTCGGAACCGGGAGACAAGGGGATTTCGCAGGTGCGGGATGGCTGCTCCGGGCAAGGATGGGCGCGGCGGATCATGGTGAACGCGAGACCGGGCGGGGGCGGTGTGATCGAGACGCTGTTCGTGACGCGCATCTACCGGGCGGAACTCGCCGGAGCGCCCGGGCGGCGGCTCGTGGCGGCGCTGGAGCGGGCCTGCCGCTCGATCGCCGAGGACGACGGGGCGGGGCGGCGGTGGTGCTCGGACAACGCCTATCCCGGCTACACGTCCTACGCCTCGCTCGACGACCTGCCGGGGCGGTTTCCCGAGTTCGCCGATCTCGTGGCGGTGCTCGACCGCCACGCGGCCGCGTTCGCCGAGGTGCTGGAGATGGATCTCGAGGGGCGGGCGATCATCCTCGACAACATCTGGATCAACGTGCTGGAGCCGGGCGGATTTCATTGCGGCCACATCCATCCGCATGGCGTGCTGAGCGGGACGGTCTACGTCGCGGTGCCCAAGGGCGGAGGCGCGATCCGGTTCGAGGATCCGCGGCTCGCGATGATGATGGCCGCACCACTGCGCCGGGGAGACGCAGCCGCCGACAACCGCCCGTTCCACACCGTCGCGCCGAAGCCGGGCACGGTGCTGCTGTGGGAAAGCTGGCTCCGGCACGAGGTGCCGTTGAACCGGTCCGACGAGGACCGGATCTCGGTCAGCTTCAACTACCGCTGGGGGTAGGGGGGTGGCGAAGCGCGGTCAGCGGCGCTCCTTGTCGCGCTGCCAGTAGACGAACAGAACCGTGACGAGCGAGGTCAGGATCATGGTCGCCTGGATGTCGCCGCGCTGAATGAAGGCGAGCCAGGTGCCGACGCCCTGCGAGGCGGTGCCGGTGCGCGAGATCATCATCGTGTTGATGAGCACGACCGCGAGCACCACGGCGGCGGTGAGGGCCACGGAGACACCGACCTGCAATGCCCGTTTGAGCGT
>JAKAML010000141.1 GCA_021812845.1 Pseudomonadota bacterium | reverse complement strand
GGCGGAACTGACCCCAGATCTCGAGCACCTGGTCGGCGGTCTTGGCGCCGATCTCCCGGACGTGCTCGCCGATCTGCTCGGCGATGGTCTTCGCCAGCTCCTCCTGCACCTTGGCCTTGTTGTCGGAGGACTTCATCTCGCCGGCGATGATCGGCATGACGCCGTGGCGCAGCTCCCAGACCTCCTTGGCGATCAGCACGAGGCCGATCCCGCCCGCCGCCACCGAGACGAGACGCGACAGGACGCTGCCGACGATGCGCTGGCCGATGCGCTGGGCGAGGCCCGCGAGCTGGCGGCGGATGACGATCAGCGCCGCGCCGGTGATGCCGCCCGACGATTGGCGCATCACGGCGCCGCTCGACACCTCGACGCCGCCCTTGCCGGGATCGAGGCCGAAGGCGTTGCCGGCGTCGGCGACGACGGCGCGCGACACGGTCGAGCCGAAACGCGAGCCGAGGAACGCCTGCAGGCACATCAGCGAGGGGCCGGCGGAATCGACCACCGCGAGCTCGAGCGGCCGCGCGAGTTCGTTGCCGACGCCGGTCGCCAGCGTGTCGATCCCGGTCTTCATCGCGTCGGACCGGTAGACCCGCTCGGCCACGGCGACGGCGAGCTTCTGCGCCTGCTCGCTGTCGGCCAGCGATTGCAGGAGGCTGGCCCAGCTCGTCTCGGCCTTGACCTCGGCCACCGCGATGTCGACTCGCCGGTCGATCAGGTCGTCGAGGCCGCCCTTGCGCCACTCGTCGGCGACGAGCGCCTTGTAGTCGATCGCGGCCGTTCCCTTCCGCAGCGCGTCGACGGTGATCGTCTCGATCGCCGCGCGGAACTGCGTCTCGTCCTGCGCCTGGCAGCGCTCGTAGTCGGTGCGCGAGATCAGCTCCTTGCCCGCCGCGGCGGCCGGCAGCGCCAGGGGATTTGCGATCGGATTGACGACGATCGCCGCGGCGAGGGTCCAGGACACGGCCCAGGACACGGCGCGGCGGTGGGCGGCCCGGAGCGCCGGGCGGGGGCCGCCGCACCCGCACGGCCGCCTGCAAACGATCGAGTTGTTCGTTTGTGACCCCATGGACACGGTTCGTCTGTGCTCCTTGCGGCGGGCTGCATGGTCGTCGGCGGTCGGGGCCGCAGACCGCCGGCCGAGGTCCGTGTCACGCCCGCGATACCCGGCCTGATCCGTGTTCTATAGCTCGCCAGTGACACGAAAACAGTGGCGGATTGCAGACCTGCCAAGGAAACGCTTGTGCCCGGCGATGGTTCGGCCGCGCGCCCCGGCAGCCGCGAGACTTCTCAACACCGTCGGCATGGGAGATGATCGACGCGGGGAGCGCCGACCGCCGTGTCGCGCCGGGGCGAGGGGGAAGTAGCCATGACCGCGGTCCTTGTCGGCGTTCTGGGCTACATCGCGGTCCAGTTCGCGATCGGAGCCTGGGTGTCGCGACGGATCCGGACGGAGAGCGACTACATCAACGCCGGGCGCCGCATCGGGCCGGTGCTCGGCGCATTCACGGTGTTCGCGACCTGGTTCGGCGCCGAGGCGGTGGTGGGCACGGCGGGACAGGTCTACGAGAACGGCCTCGCCGGGGCCGGCGCCGATCCGTTCGGCTATGCGCTGGCGCTGGTCGTCGCCGGGGTGTTCTTCGCGGCCACGCTGTGGCGGCGCGGGCTCGTCACGTTCGCCGACCTCTTCCGCCAGCGTTTCGGGCCGGGCGTCGAGAAGCTCGTGGTGATCGCGCTGCTGCCGGGCTCGGTGTTCTGGGCGGCGGCGCAGATCCGTGCCTTCGGGCAGGTGCTGAGCTCGGTTTCCGACCTCGACGTGGCGCTGGCGATCACCTTCGCGACCACCGTCGTCGTCGCCTATACGGTCCTCGGCGGGCTGATGGCGGACGCGGTGACCGATCTCGTCCAGGGCGTGGCTGTCATCGTCGGACTCGTTGTGCTCGGCGTGCTGGCGGCCGGCGCGGGAGGCGGGCTCGCGGCGAGCCTCGCCGCCGTGCCCGCGCCGCGGCTCGCGCTCCTGGACGCTCCGTTCCTCGCGATGGTCGAGCGCTTCGCGGTGCCGGTCTGCGGCACCATCGTCGCGGTCGAGCTCGTATCTCGGATGCTCGGCTGCCGCAGCGCGGAGACCGCGCGCGGCGCCACGGTGGCGGGGGGCGCGCTCTACCTCGCGGTCGGCCTGATCCCGGTCTACCTCGGGCTCGTCGGACCTCAGCTCGTGCCCGGTCTCACGTCCGAGACCGCCGAGCAGCTGGTGCCCGAGCTCGCGGCGCGGCTGCTGCCGGGCATCGCGTTCGTGCTGTTCGCCGGCGCCCTGATCTCCGCCATCCTGTCGACCGTCGACAGCGTGCTGCTCGCCTCGGCGGCGCAGATCTCGCACAACGTGCTGCTGCGGCTGGCGCCGGCGACCTCCGAGGCGGCGAAGGTGCGCTCGGCGCGGCTGTCGGTGGTGGCGCTGGCGGCGCTGGCATCGCTCCTGGCCGCGACCGCGGCCTCGATCCGGGAGCTGGTCGAGGTGGCATCCGCCGCCGGCAGTCCGGGCATCCTGGTGGCGCTGGTGTTCGGTCTCAACACGCGCCTCGGCGGATCGGTCAGCGCCGCGGCGGCGATCGTCGCCGGCAGCGGCGTGTGGGCCGTGGGCCATTTCGCCGGCCTGACGGAGACCCCCTATGTCACCGCGCTCGGCGCGGCCGTCATCGCCTATATCGCCGGCGCCGCGTGGCATCGGCCACAGCAGTCGGCAGGCGGCGGCCGCCGCCGCCCGGCGGCGGAGCTCGCACCGTCTGTTAACGCTAATGGTGCAACGCAATGATGCGTAGAGAACTTCCCGCCTAGAGTGATGCGCAGATGCCGGTCCATTTTCGGCCGGCGACGCGCGACGCTCGTCCAATCGCCACTCCGTGGCGGCTGGCCGGCCTCGGCGGGGTGTGGGCTGGCCGGCCCTGAAAGCCGGAATCGGGAGCAGAGCGTGCGCCGCGGCGTGCTGAGATGTGGCGGGCGACGAGGCGGGCGCGCGGGCGGCGTTCCGCGACACGCGACTGTAGAGGCGCGTTGGGCAGGTGCCTCATTTTCGCCGTCTCCGTCGACGAGCACCCAGCCCGCCCCGGCCGGGAACCGCGCGGTCGCGTGCGGTGTTCAACGAAGGGTGAAGCAGGGACGTCCGGGTTGCGGCAGGTTGCCCTATCGCCACGCCGCTCGTATGCCTTCACATAGGTTGCGAGGGAGGGGTGCCAACCCCTTGCCGAGACGGGTACTTCCGCCCGTAGGAATAGCTGGATTCCTGAACGAATTCAGCGCCCCGAGGGGTCGCCGGGACATCACGGCGGCCATCCCCGCGGGTTGCCGAGCCTTGCCAGAACCAAGAGATGCGGGCGCCCACGCGCACACGCGTCCGGCACAGGGAAACGACCGGGAGATTCGAGGCGAACGAAGATGCCGAGACAACTTTTTGTCTTGGCGGGGGTCGTGCGCGTGAATTATCAGGGTTGAAGTGGCGTTGGAACGAGTGTGATCAGAGCGATGAATAATCAAGTAAAAACAAAGACTCTCCCGGGCAGCATCGTGATCCCAGGCGGCCGCACGGGCGTGCTGCTGATCCACAGCCTCGGCGGCACCCCGGTGGAACTCCGCTACGTCGCCCAGTCGCTCGCCCGCCTCGGCTACACGGTTCATTGTCCGCTTCTGCCGGGCCTCGGCGCCAACACCGACATCTCCGGCCTGTCGACGTGGCAGGACTGGTACGAGGGCGTGCGGCAGGCCCACGACACGCTGCGCGAGAGCTGCGACACGGTCATGGTCGGGGGCCTGTCGGCCGGCGCCATGCTGGCGCTGAAGCTGGCCGCCGACCGGCCCGGCGACGTGCAGGCGCTGATGCTGTTCGCGCCGACCATCTGGCCGAACGGCTGGGCGATACCGAAGTCGCTGCACCTCTTCAAGCTGGTCCACGACCGGTTCGTCGCGCGGCTGTTCAAGTTCAGCCAGCGTGCGCCCTACGGCATCAAGGACGACCGCATCCGCAACTTCATGCTCGACAGCTTCAAGGGCGACAACCGCTCGCTCGAGGATCTGTTCGGCCGCGGCGGCGGCATGGTGCTCGAGTTCCGGCGGCTGGTGAAGGTGGTCAAGAAAGAGCTCGGCCGCATCACCCAGCATACGGTGATCTTCCATCCGCGCTTCGACGACCAGAGCGACCTCAAGAACACCATGCTGCTGCAGCGCCGCCTCGGCGGACTGGTCGAGGTGGCGGTGCTCGACGACTGCTACCACATGGTGACGCTCGACCGGCAGCGGACCTATGTGGTCGACCGGACGGTCGAGTTCGCGCAGCGGGTCATGGCCCGCATCGACGAGCAGGCGAAGCTCGAGCGCATGAAGCAGGAGGCTGCCGAGCAGCACGCCGGCCATCACGCCCACGCAGGCCAGCAGCCCGCCCGCCGCGCCGCCGAGGCCGCTGGATCGCAGAAGCGCAAGCTGACCGGGATCACTGGCGGCCCGGCCCTGGCGGGGGAATGACACCCGCCGGCGCCGTGGTGGCGCGCGTCGGCGGCTGAACCGGCGGCTTGGCACCCGTCGCAGGAGCCGCGGCAGCGCCGGCCTTCGCATTGACGCCTCCGGCGGCCGCCCCGCCGGGGGCGTTCTGCGTCTGGGTGACGTCGCAGCGCGGCAGGCCGGCGGGCGCCCGCGTCCAGGTGAAGGTCCGGCTCAGGAACTTGACGCCCTTGTAGCCGGTCACCGACAGACGGTCGCGGCCGGCGACGGAGATCGCCAGGTCGTAGGACTTGCCAACCTTGGGGTCATAGACCCAGCCCTCGTCCCAGCTTCCGTCCGGCATGGCGCGCACGTTGCCGATCACTTGCAGGCCGCACACGGGACGGTTGCGCTTGGCGCCGTCGGGGTTGTTGGCGTCGGTCACCGGTGTGCCGTTCGGCTTGAACGGCTCCTGCAGCCAGAAGATGTTGCCGCACAGACTCGCGCCGCAGGCCTTGATCTCGACCGCGCCGCGGCCGGTATCGTCGAGCCAGACCCCGATGAGCGCGGCCGCCTGGGGGTGGACCTGGGGGCCGGCCTGCGGCGGCGGCACCTGCGGCACGCCGCGCGGCGCGGGCGCCTCGGCCTGCGGCGGCGGGAAGGGCGGCGGGGCCTGTG
>JAKAML010000140.1 GCA_021812845.1 Pseudomonadota bacterium | reverse complement strand
GCATTTTGGCGGGTCGGGCCGCGGTACGGTGAAGGGCGTTCATCAACGAATTATCCCCAGGCCGCGGGACGGCTGCGCGCGGGGTCGCGGCGGGGCGTCCCGACGAGCCGGGCGATTAGCGCTTGACAGTGTTGTTGCGGTGCACACCCTGGGTGCGCACCCTGGCGGTCCGATCGCGACCGGTGGCCCGACCGATCCCCGCTCATCGCCCGCAGGCCGGGCCGTGACCATGGGGTGACCATGGGGCAGGATCTCGACCGGCCTCGCCGAGCCGGTCGTCTCGCGCCTCTTGCAAATGCCTTTTCCCCATCCATCTGCGATGCGGAGCACAACGGAGACAGTCCCGATGCGGTATCTTCATACCATGGTGCGGATCGCCGACATCGACCGCAGCCTCGACTTCTACTGCGCCAAGCTCGGCATGGAGGAGGTGCGCCGGGTCGAGAACGACGTCGGGCGCTTCACGCTCATCTTCCTCGCCGCGCCCGGGGACCGCGAGGCCGCGGCGGCGACCAAGGCGCCGCTCGTCGAGCTGACCTACAACTGGGATCCCGAGGTCTACGGCGGCGGCCGCAACTTCGGCCACCTCGCTTTCGAGGTCGACGACATCTACGCCACCTGCGCCCGGCTGCGGGCCGGCGGCGTGATCGTCAACCGGCCGCCGCGCGACGGCCGCATGGCGTTCGTCCGCTCGCCCGACGGCATCTCGATCGAGCTCCTGCAGAAGGGTCCATCGCTGCCGCCCGCGGAGCCGTGGCAGTCGATGCCGAACACGGGGGCCTGGTGAGCGAAAGAGCGGCTCCGGAAGCGATCGTCGTCGGCGCCGGACCGGCCGGCCTGATGGCTGCCGAGACACTGGCGCGCGCCGGCATCGGGGTCACGATCTACGAGCGCATGGCGGCCCCCGCGCGCAAGCTCCTGCTTGCCGGCCGTGGCGGACTGAACCTCACCCACGGCGAGCCGCTGGACCGGTTCCTCGGCCGCTATGGCGCAACGCGGGCTTTCGTCGAGCCGGCTGTCCGAGCGTGGCCGCCGAGCGCGGCGGTGGCGTGGTGCGAGGGGCTCGGCCAGCCGACGTTCACCGGCAGCTCGGGCCGCGTGTTCCCGAAGGCGCTCAAGGCGTCGCCGCTGCTCCGCGCGTGGCTCAACCGGCTCGGCGGCCTCGGGGTCGAGCTCAGGCTCGGTCATCGCTTCACGGGCTGGACCCCGGACGGCGCGATCCGGTTCGAGACGGCGGCCGGCGGCGTGGTCGAAGTCCGTCCGCGGGCCACGCTGCTGGCGCTCGGCGGGGCGAGCTGGCCACGCCTCGGCTCCGACGGCGGCTGGGTCGCACCGCTCGCCGCGGCCGGCGTCGCGTTGGCCCCGCTCGGGCCTTCGAACGCCGGGGTCGCGATCGGCTGGAGCGATCGCTTCGCGTCCCGTTTCGCCGGCCAGCCCCTGAAGCGCGTCGCGATTTCGATCGGCGGCGTGCGGGCGCGCGGAGAGGCCATGGTGACGCGGGCCGGCCTCGAGGGCGGCGCGGTCTATGCGCTCAACGCCCCCATTCGCGCCGCGCTCGGGCGTGATCCGTCGCGGGCTGCCGCCGGCGCGCTCGATCTCCGCCCCGACCTCGACGCCGGCGATCTCGCGCGGCGCCTCGCGAGGCCGCGCGGCAAGCAGTCGATGACGACCTTCCTCCGCAAGTCGATCCGGCTGTCGCCGGTCGACATCGCGCTCATGCGCGAGACGGCGGAGGGTGAATTGCCGAAGGATCCGGAGGATCTTGCCGCCGCGATCAAAGCGGTGCCGCTCGCGATCACGGGATTCACTGGCCTGGAGCGCGCGATCTCGAGCGTGGGCGGGGTTCGCCGCGAGTCGGTCGACGAGGCGTTCATGCTCTCAGCGCTGCCCGGCGTCTTCGTCGCCGGCGAGATGCTCGACTGGGACGCGCCGACAGGCGGCTACCTGCTGCAGGCGACGCTGGCGACGGCGGTGGCAGCGGCGTCCGGGATGGCGGAACGGCTCGCGGCAAGCTGACGCTCGACCCTGCGGCCAACGCGGATCAGCGATGCAGATCAAGCCGCACTCGGGGCTTCGCCTCTCGCCCGCGGCTGGCTATAGATCGCCGGCCGACGGGCCGCTGCCCGCGTGCACGCCCTCTGAGTCATCCTCCATGCCGATCCGCGACGTCCTCCTCGCCCTGCTGGCGGTCCTGGCCCTCGGCCTCGCGTTCGTCGCGATCAAGGTCGGGGTGGCGCACATGCCGCCCTTGCTGCTGACCGCGCTGCGCTTCCTGTTCGCGGCCCTTCCCGCCGCGTTCTTCATTCCGCCGCCTGCCGCGCCGGTGCGCGTCGTCGTCGCCTTCGGCGTCATGCTCGGGGTGGTGCAGTTCGGCCTGCTCATCAGCGCGATCAAGATCGGGATGCCTGCCGGTCTCGCCTCGCTCCTGGTCCAGCTCCAGGCCTTCTTCACCGTGGGGCTCGCCTGGCTCGCGTTCGGCGAACGGCCCAACCGCTGGCAGATCGCGGGCGCGGTGCTGGCGGCCGCCGGCATGGCGATCATCGCCGCGAGGTGGATCGGCGGCACGTCCGTGCTGCCGCTCGCCATGGTGCTCGGCGCGGCGATGGCGTGGGCCGCGGCCAATCTGATCGGAAAGCACGCCGGCGCCGCGGACCGCTTCGCGCTCGTGATCTGGGGCAGTCTCGCCGCGCCGCTGCCGCTGTTCGCGCTGTCGCTGCTGTTCGAGGGTCCGGCGGCCATCGCTGCGGCACTTTCGCCGCCGAGCTGGCAGGCGGTGGCGTCGGTCGGCTTCATGGCCTACCCGGCGACCGTGTTCGCGTTCTCGCTGTGGAACCTCTTGTTGTCGCGCCATTCCGCCGCCGTGGTCGCGCCCTATGCGCTGCTCATCCCGGTGGTCGGCATGGTGAGCTCGAGCATCGCTTTCGACGAAACCCTGACGCCGCTCGAAGTGGCGGCCAGCGCGCTGATCCTGGCCGGTCTGCTGGTGGGCGCCCGGGGCGGGCCGAACCGGCGCCGCGGCGGGGCCTCGGATCGCGCATCCGGAGCCTCGTGAGGTCGTCGCGCTCGGGCCGTCCTCAAATCTCGATGCGCGCCGCCGCCACAGGCACCCTCGGCGCGCAGCCCGAACGCACACCGTCGCGACGGTGTGCGCTCGGTGTCAGATGCCGCGCACGAGATTGCCCATCATCAGCACCAGATAGGCGGTGATCGCCAGCCAGTACTCCTGGTGCGGCAGGTAGCGCGGGATGGGGACGAACCCGAGCTTGGTGACGAGCGCCAGCACCGCGAGGACGAGCGAGATCAGGAAAATCACGATGGTCGGTGGGTTGAGGCGCATGGCTTCCCTTCCGGCGTCGCGCGCCACGGTCATGTCGCTGAGGCATGACCCCGAGGCATGACCCTGAGGCATGACCCCGAGACCGGCGCGACAGCGTCACGTCACGGCCCGCCGCGGCGGCCGTCCCCTGCTCGAGTCCACTCCGATGCCCTGTCCGAGCCCGACGATATTGTAGGTCATGCAGATCGACGGGCGCAACCGGTCGATCCGACCCCACGACGCGGAGCGATCGGGACGCCGCCGGCGTCGGGAATCAAAGCGCGCGGGCGGAGCGGCGGCCGGTATCCCCGGATCCGCCGCCCTCGATCACGAACCGGATCGGCGGCGCGGACGCCATGGCGGCGTCCTCGCAGGTCACGAGCAGCAGCGGCGGTCGGGTGGCGCCGTCGGGCGCCAGGTCGCCGAGTGGCCGGATGTCGACGACCTCGTAGCTCCGCTCGCCGCTCTCCGAGGCGATGGTGATGCGGTCGCCGACGGCAACCGTCTTCGACCACGCGACCGGGACCGTGCCCGGCTTCTGCTGCCGGCGATCGAGCCAAAACTCCTCCGTGCCCGAAAGCTGCGTCAACCCGGATGCGTCGGCGGAGCCACCCGTCGTCGTCGCGCCGTCGGCCGGGCGCATGAGCGCGGTCGCGAAGCCTTCGGTCACGAGGCCGTCCGGGTTGGAGAAGCCCGTGCCGACGCCGACGAGCGCGAGCGCCGTCAAGGCCACGGCGGCGGCGGGAAGACGCGCGGCGGGGGAGGGGCGTTGCGGCATGGGGCTGGCTCCAGTCTCGAACCGTTCGACGCAACCAATGTAGGTGCGGCACGCTACCATGGGAATGCCGGGCGGCCGCCCTCCCCGGCATTATTCGTCAACGGGATATTGCGACCGGTCGCGATGCCGGGCCCGCGGCGCCGGCCGTCGCTTCCGCCGGTCCGCGGATCGTCTACGTGCGCCTCGGCGAAGGGATCACGATCGCGTCCCCAGTGCCCGAGGTTTGGCTGATTTTGCGCCAGCAATGTGGCATCCCCCCGGCCCCTCTCGGCCTGGAGGCGGGGGCCGGTACGAGTCCGGGGCTCGGCCAGGGGCTCGGCCAGGGACTCTGCCGGGGATTCGGCCAGGGACCTGGCGCGGGGCCGATGGCGGCGACCCTGGTTGCGATGCGCCGAAAGGCCGACGGGTCGCAGCCCGTTTGATCTTGCCGGCCGCCGGGAGCAGGCGTAGGTTCCCGCCGCTTTTGGTTGCCTCCGGCGCGGGAGCGCCGGTCGACGCCCGACCTGCCGTGCCCGGTGCCCATCGCCGCGCCGCCGGCCCATCCCAACCCGCCGCTACGAAAGGCCGCCCCATGGGCTTCATCGCCGACAGTCTCAATCGCATCCAGCCTTCGGCCACCATCGCCGTCTCGACCAAGGCGCGCGAGCTCAAGGCGCAGGGTCGCGACATCATCTCGCTGTCGGCGGGCGAGCCCGACTTCGATACGCCGCAGAACATCAAGGACGCGGCCAAGAGGGCGCTCGACGAGGGCAAGACCAAGTACACCGACGTCGACGGCATCCCCGAGCTCAAGGCCGCCATCGTCGCCAAGTTCAAGCGCGACAACGGGCTCACCTACAAGCCGAGCCAGGTGTCGGTCGGCACCGGCGGCAAGCAGGTGCTCTACAACGCGCTCCTCGCCACGCTCAATCCCGGCGACGAGGTGGTGATCCCGGCGCCGTGCTGGGTGTCCTACGCCGACATCGTGCTGCTCGGCGCCGGCAAGCCGGTGTTCGCCGAGACGCGGATCGAGGACGGCTTCAAGCTGCGGCCGGAGGTGCTCGAGAAGGCGATCACGCCCAGGAC
>JAKAML010000139.1 GCA_021812845.1 Pseudomonadota bacterium | reverse complement strand
GGGCGCCTACGAGGCCAAGACCAAGCTCTCGGAGCTGCTCGACCGCGTCGAGCGGGGTGAGCGCATCACCATCACCCGCCACGGCAAGGCCATCGCCGAGATCGTGCCCAAGCGCACGCACGACCCCGTGCGTGCAGCCGAGGCCATGCGCCGGATGCGGGCGCTCGCCGCCGAGGTGAAGCTCGACGACCTGACTTGGGAAGACATCAAGGCGATACGCGACGAAGGCAAGAAGTGATGTCCTTCGTCGTCGATGTCTCGGTCGCACTGCCATGGAATCTGACATCGCGGGCGAACGCCCTGACCCGGCGCGCGGCGGAGATCGTCGTGCGCGACGGCGCATTCGTTCCGTTTCACTTCCAGCTCGAGTACTGCAATGCCTTGGCGATGCTTCTCCGCCAGACGCGGATCTCGCGAGACCAGTTCGAGATCGCCCTCGTCAATATCCGCGACCTGGACCTCGCGATCGACGTCTCTCCGGTTGGCGACGTCCAAGTCTCGATTCTGCCCCTCGCGCTGCGCCATGGGCTCACTCTCTACGATGCCGCATACCTGGAGCTCGCACTGCGCACCGGCCTGCCGCTCGCCACCCGCGACGACGCCCTTATAGCGGCCGCCCGCTCGGCGGGCGCCGGCCTCCTCGATCCCAACTGATCCGATGACGACGAGCCCTTGCCAATGCCCGAAGCCCTGAGCCGCGCGCTCGTCCTGTCGGCCCCGCCCGGCCGCGCGCTCCGGCCCCTGCTCCTCGACGCTGCCCGCGCCGCGCTTGCGCCCTTCCCCGTCCACGGCGAGCGCTGGCTGGAGGAGGACCGGGTCCATGAATGGCTGTTCGCGGCGCCGGACGACGTCCCCCTGGCCACGCTTCGCGGCGCGATCGCCGCCGCCGTCGACGATCCCTCCCTCGACCTCGCCGTCGTCGCCGACGACATCGCCGTCCGCCGCAAGCTGCTGCTCGTCGCCGACATGGAGAGCACCGTCATCGAGCAGGAGATGCTCGACGAGCTCGGCGACCTGATCGGCAAGCGCGACGTCATCGAGGACATCACCGAGCGCGCCATGCGCGGCGAGCTCGATTTCGAGGCCGCCCTCGAGGAGCGCGTCGCGATGCTCGCCGGCCTCGACGCCCGCGTCCTCGACGAGGTCGCCGGGCGCATCACGCTGATGCCCGGCGCCGAGACCCTCGTCCGGACCATGAAGGCACACGGCGCCTATTGCGCCCTGGTCTCCGGCGGCTTCACCCAGTTCACCGCCCGCGTCGCCGCGCGGCTCGGCTTCGACGAGCACCAGGCCAATGTCCTCGAGGTTGCGGGCGGCCGGCTGACCGGCCGCGTCTCGCGGCCGATTCTCGGCCGCGCCGCCAAGCGCGATGCGCTCGCGCGGCTGACCGGGAAGCTCGGCCTCGCGCCTTCCCTGACCCTCGCCGTCGGCGACGGCGCCAACGACCTCGACATGCTCTCGGCCGCCGGGCTCGGCGTCGCATTCCGCGCCAAGCCCAAGGTGCGCGCGGCCGCCGCGGCGATGGACAACAGTACCGTCGTCGCGCACGGCGACCTGACCGCGCTCCTTCACCTGCAAGGCTACAGCGCGGCCGAATTCACTCGCTGACGCCCGCCACGCGGGGCGGATATAGTGAAGAGCGGCGACCCTGGTGCCGGTCCGTCTGCCGGTCCGTCGCCGCCTCCTCCCGCGCGCCCCTTTCCCTCGGCCACCCCCATCCAACACAGCGAGCACGCCATGTCGGACCTCGTCCTCCTCGTCGGCGCCCTGATCCTGCTCGCTCTCGGCGGTGAGCTCCTCGTCCGGGGCGCCGTCACCGTCGCCGAGCGTCTCGGCATGTCGCCGATCCTGATCGGCCTCACGCTCGTCGGCTTCGGCACCTCGACGCCCGAGCTCGTCACCAGCGTCCAGGCGGCGCGATCGGGCTCGCCGGGCATCGCCGTCGGCAACGTCGTCGGCTCCAACCTCTCCAACATCCTGCTGATCCTCGGCCTCGGCGCCGTCCTCGCGCCGATGGCGATCGGATCGCGCGCGCTGGTGCGCGACGGCGCGGTCATGCTGTTCAGCGCCGCGGCGCTGCTGCTCGTGGGGCTGACCTCCGGGCTCGTCCCGGCGGTCGGCGTCGCCTTCCTCGGCGTTCTCGCGACCTACGTCGTCTATGCCTACCGGCAGGAGACCACGGGCGGCGGCGGCGGCCATACCGCGGCCTACGAGAAGGCGGAGGCGTTCGAGGAGCTGCACGACGGCCCGATCCACCATGCCGGGGGATCCCGTCCCCGGCCCGCGCCCGGCGAGACCCGCGTCGGCTCGCTCGCCGGCGCGATCGTGCTCACGCTCGCCGGCCTCGCACTGGTGCTCGCGGGCGGCAAGCTGCTCGTCGACAGCGCGACCGCCCTCGCCCGCGCGGCGGGCATCTCCGAGAGCGTCATCGGCCTGACCATCGTCGCGGTCGGCACCTCGATGCCGGAGTTCGTCACGACGCTCGTCGCGGCATTCCGCGGCCACGGCGACGTCGCCATCGGCAACGTGCTCGGCTCCAACATCTACAACGTGCTCGGCATCGCCGGCCTGACGGCGCTTCTCGCGCCGACGCCGGTGCCGGTCGAGATCGCGCGTTTCGACGCGCCGCTGATGCTGGTCGCGAGCGCGGCCCTGCTGGTCCTGCTGCGCACCGGGATGCGGCTCGACCGCCGCGAGGGCGCGGTGCTGCTCGCCGCCTACGGCGCCTACCTCGTCGCGCTGTGGCCGGCGTAGCGTTCGCCGCCGCTCGCCGGCCGTCCGCCCGCCGCGCGTGATCGCAGCGCACAATCTCCCGCACCCGGAAATGGCACGCCGCCGGCCGGCTCGCGGTCGCGACGCCGACCCGCAAATCGATTCCGATCATGGCATTGCCGTCGGCCGCTGCGAGCGCGATTGAACGCGACGCCTGTCCGCGCCACGTGGTGCATCGCGAGACGACTTCACAGCGAGCCGCAGATTTGCTCTCGACGGAATCGCCTGCGTTCGGCACACTTTGTCGCAGGGAAACGCGTCAAGCTTCACATCGCCGCCAGCTCTCATTCGCCGGGTCACACCATGCTGCGAAACACGCTTTGTATTGCCTTCCTCGCGCTCACGCTGATCGGCGCCGCCGACATCGCGCGCTCGGCGAGCACGCATCTCGCGACCTTCCTCGCGGCGGCGGCGGCCGATTCGATGGTGCCTACAGGCCTCGCCGTGTCCCGCCACGCCCAGCGCCACATCCAGATCGCGAGCCGCTACTGAGCCTCAGCCGCGCCGGCCGCGGCGCCATCTGACGCGCCGCGCCCGATCGGAGTGTCGGCCTAATCGGTTCTGTCGGAGCCGTGCCATATCCTGCGCGCCGCCAGCCGGGCGCGCAGCAGGGCCGTGTGCGCCCACGCCGCCGCCGACGATCGCCACCGCACGACGTGCGGGCGGGCACGCGCCCATGCCTGCCGCGCCTCGTGGCGCACGATCGACTTCACCATGCGGCCATAGCGCCACGCCCACGAGGCGCGGATCTCGGCGAAGACCCGTTCCTTCCACGGCACGAACCTGCCGTAGGCCCAGGCGAACCAGCCGATCCGCATGAGCGCCGGCCGGGTCAGCGTGAAGATGCGCGCGACGAGTGCCGTCGAGACGATCTTGGCGCCGACCAGCATCCCACCGGCGATCAGCGCCTGCCCTTTGGCGAGCAGCCACAGCCCGAGCAGCTTGACCGGCAGCAGGATGGCGCTCGGCGCCGCGAAGACCAGCAGGGCCGCGTAGGGCGGCAGCCCCGCGATCACGACTTCGAGCCGCCGGACGAGCCGGAGCCGCGCCAGGACGCCGAACAGCTCGGCCAGCGGCCGCCAGCCCCACTCCTCGAACAGAACCACGAGCGCGGCGACGACGTTGATGGGGCCGAGGAGCGGCGGCCTGACGGTCCGCCACAACGCGAGGATCGCCGCGCCCGCGACCGCCGCCAGCACGCGCCCCGCGTGAACGACGGCCGCCACAGGTGACCGCGGCGGCGCGCCGGACATCGCCCCCTCACGCCGTTGCGTCGAGGCGCGCGTCCTGGGGCCTCAGCGCCCCGGCGCGGGTGGCTTCCTCGAGCGTGCGCGCGAGCTCCTCGCGGGCCTTCTCGGCCTGCCGCTGGCGGCTCCACAGGGAGGCGTAGAGCCCGTCCCTCGCGATCAGCTCGGCGTGTGTGCCCTCCTCGACCAGCCGCCCCTTCTCCAGCACCAGGATCGCGTCGGCGTGTACGATCGTCGACAGCCGGTGCGCGATGACGATCGTCGTGCGGTTCCGCGCCACGCGGTCGAGCGCGTCCTGGATCTCCTTCTCCGTGTGGCTGTCGAGCGCGCTCGTCGCCTCGTCGAGGATCAGGATCGGCGGGCCCTTGAGGATCGTCCTTGCGATGGCGACGCGCTGCTTCTCGCCGCCCGAGAGCTTGAGGCCGCGCTCGCCGACCATGGTCTGGTAGCCCTGCGGCAGGCTGGCAATGAAGCCGTCGATCTGGGCGAGCTTGGCCGCCTCGTGGACCTCGGCCTCCGTCGCCTCGGCCCGGCCGTAGGCGATGTTGTAGAAGATCGTGTCGTTGAACAGCACCGTGTCCTGCGGCACCACGCCCATGGCCGCCCGCAGCGACTTCTGCGTGACGTCGCGGATGTCCTGGCCGTCGATCACGACCCGCCCGCCGGCGACGTCGTAGAATCGCAGCAGGATGCGGCCGACCGTCGATTTCCCGGCCCCCGACGGCCCGACGATCGCCACCATCTTGCCCGCCGGCACCGCGAACGAGAGACCATCGAGGATCGGGCGCTCCGGATCGTAGTGGAAGCGCACGTCCTCGAAGCGGATCTCCGCGCCCGTAACCGCCAGATCCCGCGCGCCGGGTCGGTCCGCGACCTCGGGCTCCTCGCTCATCACCTCCGCCATCCGCTCGATGTCGGTCAGCCCCTGCTTGATCTCGCGGTAGATGGTGCCCATGAAGTTGAGCGGGATGAAGAGCTGGAGCATCAGCATGTTCACCATCGCGTAGTCGCCGAGGGTGCGGCTCCCCGCGATCACGTCGCCCGCCGCCATCACCATGCAGACCGTGAGCCCGAGCGTGAAGATGATGCCCTGGCCCATGTTGAGCGCGGCGAGCGAGGTGTAGGTCTTGATCGACGCCTTCTGGTAGAGT
>JAKAML010000138.1 GCA_021812845.1 Pseudomonadota bacterium | reverse complement strand
CGATCTCGGTCCTCAGAGTGAGCCTCCGGCGGAGTGCAGGGCTGGCCCCGCTCCCGACGCGACATGGCGCCCCCTTTCGCCTGCCCCTCTCGCCCCCCCACTCGCCTGCCCCAATCGCCTGCCCCAATCGCCTGCCCCAATCGCCTGCCCCAATCGCCTGCCCCACTGGCCCCCGGCGCGGTCCTCGCGTATACGTCCGGCCATGACCACGCCCGCCCCCACGCCGCCCGACATCCTGGCCCGGATCACCGCCTACAAGCGCGAGGAGATCGCCGCCGCCAAGGCGCGGAACCCGCTGCAGGTGATGGCCGAGTACGCGCGCTCGGCGGGGCCCGTCCGCCCGTTCGCCGGCGCGATCCGCTCGACCCTCGCGAGCGGCCGCACCGCGCTCATCGCCGAGATCAAGAAGGCGTCGCCGTCGAAGGGCCTGATCCGCGCCGACTTCGACCCGCCGGCGCTGGCCCGCGCCTACGAGGCGGGCGGGGCGACCTGCCTGTCGATCCTGACCGACGGCCCCTCGTTCCAGGGCGCCCCCGAGTTCCTGACCACGGCCCGCGCCGCCTGCCGACTGCCCGCGCTGAGGAAGGACTTCATGATCGACCCCTACCAGGTGGTCGAGGCCAGGGCGTGGGGTGCCGACTGCATCCTCGTCATCCTGGCGGAGGTCGACGACGAGACCGCCACCACGCTCATGTCGGCGGCCGGGGACTGGGGCATGGACACCCTGGTCGAGGTCCACGACGACGCCGAGACGAGCCGCGCGCTCGCCCTCGGCGCGACCCTCGTCGGCATCAACAACAGGAACCTCAAGACGTTCGAGGTCTCCCTCGAGACCTCCGAGCGCCTGGCGCCGCGCGTCGGCGCGGACAAGATCGTCGTCGGCGAGAGCGGCATCTTCACGCCGACCGACATCGCCCGCCTGTCGAAGTGCGGCATCCGCACGTTCCTGGTCGGCGAGAGCCTGATGCGGCAGGCGGACGTGGCCGAGGCAACGCGCGAGCTGGTGGCGCGGGGGTCATGACCACGAGCCGAAGGTTGAACCCCTGCCAAGTCCCGCGTCAACTTCAAGGTCGCGCTCGACACAGCCCGGGAGTGTCGGGAATGCCGCCGAGGTCGAGCCCACTGCTCGCGGGCCTTCTGCTCGCGAATACGAGCCCGGCGGTCGCGACGAGCCTCCGCGCGTGAACGTCGGCGCGGCGGCCGGTCGTCAGCGCCGCGTGACGATCGCGCGCTGCGCGTAGCCGCCCAGGATGTCGGCGTGGGTGCAGTCCCGGCCGCGCGCGCCACTCAGCCGCGCGAGCTCGCGCTCGAGCCCGGCCCGCGGCGTCACATCGAACCGCGCGAGCCAGGCGTGGAGGCCGGCGCGCGCCAGCGACGGCAGCCCCTGGCCGTCGCCGAAGTCGACGACGTGCAGCTCGCCGTCCGCCGCGACGTGGTCGAGGGCCCGCGACAGCACCAGCGTCCAGGCCGGGATCATCGACAGGGTGTAGGAGAGGACCACGCGATCGAACGTCGCCACGCCGAACAGGCGCGCCGTGTCGAAATTCGTCGCGTCCGCCGCGGCGAGCGCGATGCGATCCGCCAGTCCCGCCGCTGCGATGCGGCGGCGGGCCGTCGCCAGCATGGCCGGCGAGACGTCGATGCCGAACGACCGGGCGCTCGGATAGGTGCGGGCGACCCGGACGAGGTTCCACGCGGTCCCGCACCCGACCTCGAGCACGCTGCCGCCGGAGGGCGGCGCGAGGCCGTCGACGAGCGCCATGCGGCCGATCAGGTACGGCCGCCGCGTGAGGTCGTAGATGTGGCGCTGGAACCGGTACATGCGGTCCATGCGGGCAGCCGCGTCGGTCATGGCTCAGTGCGCCCGCACATAGAGATGGAAGCCGCCGTAGATGGCCGAGCGGTCGCGGGCGTGGAGTGCCGCCGACTCGGCCTCGCGATAGCTCCACCGCGCGAGCAGGTCCGGCGGCAGGCGGCCGGGCAGGATGCTGGCCGTGCCGGCCGTGCGGAAGATCACGCGCGCCTCGGGGCCCGCTGCCCTGTCGATCGCGCGCCACAGCCGCGTCAGCTCGGCGGGCGACATCCAGTCCTGCGCGTCGAGCAGCACGAGGCGGTCGAAGCGGCCCGGTGCGGCGGCCTCGAGATAGCTCGTCAGGGAGCCGTGGACGACCGAAAGGCGATCGATGTTGGCCTTCACGGCGCCGAAGCAGGACGCCTGCAGATAGAGCGGCCGCGGCGCGCTCCCGGCCGGGCCGTAGGCGCGATTGAAGGCCTGCCAGGCGAAGTAGTTCTCTCGGAGCGGGAAGTCGCAGGCGAGCCGGCGGAGTCGCTCGCGGACCACGTCGGCCATGGTCGGGCCGGCGGTGCCGAGCGCACGATACTGCGCCGGCGGGATGCCGAGACCGAACAGCGACGCCGGGCTCCTCAGCATCAGCCGCACGATCCGCCGCTCGAACAGCGGCGACAGCCGGGCCTCGAAGAAGGCGCGCTGCTCGGCGACGTCGCGCGCCGCGAGGATGCCGCGCGGATCGACGCCGAGCGCGCGCGCCAGGAGGTGCGCCGCGCCGATGAAGCGGCCGAGCAGTCCGGTGCGGTAGATGTTGCGCCCGAAGGCCGTGATGCGCCGCCGGCCGAGGCGGTCGCGCCCGGTCCAGTAGTCGCGGGTCGCCTCATCGAGGTCGGCCGCGATGCGCCGGTCGAAGACGCCCGCGGGATCATCGGCGCGGCCCTCGATGAAGGACTGGAAGCCGGCGTGATCGAGCGACCGCACGGCTGCCTGCTTGAGCCGGTTCAGCGCGACGTGGGCGGCGTTGAGATCGATGGCGACGACCTCGGCGGGGCCCGCCGTGAGGTAGCTCAGCGCGTTGCAGCCGCCGGAGGCGATCGTGACGACGCGGCTGTCGGGCCGCAGCGCCATCGCCTCGAGATCGACGACGGGATCCTCCCAGATCTGCGCATAGACGAGCCCGCCGAAGGCTGCGGTGAAGAGCCGCTCCGAGAGACCCTCGGCCGACCAGCCACTGCTGCGATGCACGGCCTCGGTCAGGAGCGTCGATGTCCCGATGGCGTCCGGCGCCACGGTCGTGGTGGTGGTCATGGTCATGGAATCAGGCCCCCGCGATGGTCAATTCGGTGGATGTGTCTATCGGCGACGACGGTGTAGCGGGCACGTGCGGCGTCTCGGCCGGCGCGTTCTGCCGCCAGTGGACGAGCTCGATGCGGCCGTCGTCGTGCTCGACGAGCGCCGAGCAGCTTTCCACCCAGTCGCCGCAGTTGAGGTACCTGATGCCGTCGATCAGGCGGTCGGACGGATGATGGATGTGACCGCAGATGATGCCGTCGGCGCCGTGCCGCCGCGCTTCGGCAGCCACCGCCTCCTCGAACGCGCCGATGAAGCTGACCGCCCGCTTGACGCTGTATTTCAGGTACGCCGACAGCGACCAGTAGCCGAACCCGAGGCGACGCCGGACCCAGTTCAGCGGATTGTTGAGCCACAGCGCCAGCTCGTAGCCGCGGTCGCCGAGGAACGCGAGCCACTTCGCCGTGCGGATGACGACGTCGAACTCGTCGCCGTGCATGACGACGTAGGTGCGGCCGTCGCCGGCGCGATGGATCGCCGACCGCAGCACCTCGATGCCGCCGAAGCGCATCCCGGCGAAGTCGCGCAGGCCCTCGTCGTGGTTGCCCGGGACGTAGACGAGGCGGGTGCCGTGGCGCACGCGGCGCAGGAGCTTCTGCACCACGTCGTTGTGCGTCTGCGGCCAATGCGGCCCGCGGCGGACCTTCCAGAAGTCGACGATGTCGCCGACCAGGTAGATGACGTCGGCGTCGTGGTGCTTGAGGAAGTCGAGTAGCGGCGCCGCCCGGGCGGTCCGCGTCCCGAGGTGGACGTCGGACACGAAGATCGCGCGATAAGGGCGGCGCGCGAGGCCCTGATGGCCCTGATGGCCCTGATGGCCCGGCGTGTCGAGGCAGTCCTTCATGGCCGCCACCAAGCGCAGAGTCCTGTTTCAGTCGTGTGACAGGCCGGGCCGGGCGTGATGGATCTTCATGTCGGCCCGGGACGCAACCGCACGCACATCGAACCGTTGCAGATCAACGACTTGCGGGCGGGCCTTGTCCCCGGCGACGTTCGCCCGGCGGGCGTCCCCTGGACCCCTCGGGCGGGGTACACTAAACACTCCTGGTCCCCGCCCGCGGCCGTGCCTCGGGCCATCTCCCGGCGAGTTCCCGATGCCCAAGCTCACTCATCTCAACGCGCAGGGCGAGGCGCACATGGTCGACGTCTCGGCCAAGGACGTGACGCACCGCACCGCCGTCGCGGAAGGCTTCGTCGCCATGTCCGCCGCGACGCTGGCGCTCGTCGAGACGGGCGAAGCCAGGAAGGGCGACGTCTTGGCCACAGCGCGGATCGCCGGCATCATGGCCGCCAAGCGCACGCACGAGCTGATCCCGCTCTGCCATCCGCTGGCGATCACCAAGGTCACCGTCGACTTCGCCCCGAGCCGCGATCCGGCCGGGATCCGCGTGTCGGCCGAAGTGCGGGTCTCCGGCCAGACCGGCGTCGAGATGGAGGCGCTGACCGCGGTCGCGGTCGCCTGCCTGACGATCTACGACATGCTGAAGGCGGCCGACAAGGCGATGCGCTTCGACGGCATCCGGCTCGTCGAGAAGACCGGCGGCCGGTCCGGAACGTGGCGGGCGGATGCCGGCGCCGCCGTTCCGGCGAAGGGCCGCTGAGATGGCGATGCTGTCGGTCGAGGCGGCGCTCGCGCAGGTGCTCGAGGGTGCGGCGCCGCTCGCGGCCGAGCGCGTGCCGATCCTCGACGCGGCCGGCCGCGTGCTGGCCGAGGACGTCGGCGCGCGCCTGACGCAGCCGCCTTTCGATGCCTCGGCCATGGACGGCTACGCCGTGCGCGCGGCCGACGTCGCGACGCTGCCCGCGACGCTGAGAGTGATCGGCGAGGCGGCCGCGGGCCGCGGATTTGCGGGAACTGTCGGCTGTGGCGAGGCCGTGCGCATCTTCACCGGCGCGCCGGTGCCGCGGGGCGCCGACGCGATCGTGATCCAGGAGAACACCCGGCGCGACGGCGCAACGCTCTTCGTGCGCGAGGGCACGCCCGACGGCGAGCACATCCGGCCGCGCGGCGGCGACTTCCGCCTCGGGGAGCGCCTGCTCGCGG
>JAKAML010000137.1 GCA_021812845.1 Pseudomonadota bacterium | reverse complement strand
ATGAGCGCGAGCGCCGTGTAGTAGACGAGGTGCGTGCCCGCCGTCGCGCCCGCGAGCGCCCACAGCACCACCGCGCCGGCATAGAGCCCGCCGACGTAGTCGACGGTACCGTCGCCGAACTTGAGCGCCGTCGACTTGAGGCCGAGCATCAGGTCGTCCTCCTTGTCCTGATGGGCGTAGATGGTGTCGTAGCCGATCGTCCACAGAACCGCGCCGGCGTAGAGCAGCAGCGGCGGCAGCGCGAGCCCGCCCTTGACCGCGGCCCAGCCCATCAGCGCGCCCCAGTTGAAGGCGAGGCCGAGCACGAGTTGCGGCCAGTAGGTGATGCGCTTCATGAACGGATAGAGTGCGACCAGCGCCAGGGAGGAGATGCCGAGCCAGATCGTGAAGGCGTTGAACTGGACCAGCACCAGGAACCCGATCAGTCCGAGCCCGGCGGCGAACAGCAGCGCGTCGCGAGGCGCGACCTGCCCGGAGGGGATCGGCCGGCTCGCGGTCCGCTCGACCTTCGCGTCGTAGTCGCGGTCGACATAGTCGTTGTAGGCGCAGCCCGCGCCGCGCATGACGATCGCGCCGACGGCGAACAGCAGGAGGTGCCAGACGTCGGGATAGGGCCTCAGCCGCGATATCTCGGCCAGCGCCAGCGACCACCAGCACGGGAACAGCAGCAGCCACGCGCCGATCGGCCGGTCGAGCCGCGCCAGCCGCAGATAGGGCCGGAGTCCTTCCGGCGCGAAGCGGTCGACCCAGTTGCCGCTGGCGGCATCTGCAACCGGAGCGTCCTTTGCCCGGTTGCCCGGCGCGGAATGAGTTGTCATGGTCCTTCGGGTCTGGCGTCTCTTGCGCCGGTCCCTAGTGCTGTGGCGCAGTCATTTGGTACCCACGCGCGGCTAGCGTTCCAACCAAATGACTGCGCCTGAAACAGCACTAGAATCACAAGCTTGCTAGTGTTCCTTTGGCGCAAACATTTTGCTCTCGACCTCGCAACGAACGGGAGGCAAATGTTTGCGCCGGAACACTAGCGGCGCCGGCGCACGGCGGCAATCGCCGCCGTCCGGCACGGCTTCGTCGGGAGGGCGGTCGTCACGGCGATGGCGGCGCAGGGGCGGAGCGAGGGAGACGCGGGTGGCGATCCACGATTTCAAGGCCCAGCGGCTCTACGTCGATCGGCCGCTCGCGCCGGGCCGGCGCGTGGTGCTCGATCGCGAGCAGGCCAACTACCTCGTCAACGTTCTGCGCCTGGAGGCTGGGCGGTCGATCCACGTCTTCAACGGCCGCGACGGCGAATGGCGGGCGACGCTTGCGGCCGACGGGCGGCGCGGCGTCGCTCTCGAGGTCGGGGACATGCTGCGGCCGCAGGGCGGCGGGCCGGACATCGACTACCTGTTCGCGCCGCTGAAGCGGGCCCGTCTCGACTACATGGTGCAGAAGGCCGTCGAGATGGGCGTCGCGCGCCTGCGCCCGGTGCTGACGCGGCACACCGTGGCCGAGCGGGTCAATCTCGAGCGGATGCGGGCGAACGCCGTCGAGGCGGCGGAGCAGTGCGGCATCCTTCGCCTGCCCGAGATTGCCGGTCCGGAGAAGCTCGCGCGCTGCCTTGCGGCATGGCCGGCGGACCGAAGACTGATCTTCTGCGACGAGGGCGCGGAACTCGCGGATCCGGTGGCGGCGCTGCGTGAACTAGCGCCCACCCGAGCCTCCGCGACGCCGCCGCTCGCCGTGCTCGTCGGCCCGGAGGGCGGCTTCTCCGACGACGAGCGCACCGCTCTGCTCGCCGTGCCGGGGGTGATCCGGCTGTCTCTCGGGCCGCGTATTCTGCGAGCCGATACGGCAGCGGTCGCCGCGCTTGCGCTGGTCGAGGGCGTCGTGGGGGATTGGCGGGGCCAGGATCGGAGCTGAAGCACGCGGTGAGCCCGCCGGTGTGCGGGATGGTCGACATGCGCGCGCTCGGTGCATTCCTGGGATTGGCGGCGATGGCGGCGGCGGTCGCCGCGCCATCGGGCGCCGGTGCGACGCCGCCCGCGGCCGGCGACATATCGGCGCGCGAGGTGACGCGCGCGTTGTTCGCCGCGGTGCCCGGCAGCCCTGCCGATTTCTCGGGCCGGGCGCTCCGCTATCTCGATCTCTCCACGGTCGACTTCAAGGGGGCGCGGCTGGCCGCCGCCGATCTCTACGGCGCCGACCTCACCGGCGCGCGTCTCGGCGGCACGATCCTGACCGGCGCGCGCCTCGACCGTGCGAACATCGCTCGCGCCGACTTTTCGGGCGCCGACCTGAGCGGTGCCACGCTCTTGCGGCCGAACGCGTTCCTGACGCCCGATTTCGACGTCCGCGATGCCCCCCGTTTCGACGGCGCGCGGCTCCGCGGCATCAGGGTCAAGGCACGGCTCGACGGCTCGGACTTCCGCGGCGCCGATCTCACCCGCGCCGACTTCAGCCCGCTCGAGAAGCGGCCGGGCGAGCGCGACGCGGCGACCGACAGCCGCAACGGCCTCGTCGCCTGCAACTTCTCGGGCGCCGTGCTGCGCGAGGCCGACTTCACGCTCGCCATTCTTCGTCATGCTCGGTTCGCGGGCTCCGATCTCGAGGGGGCGGACCTGTCCGAGACCGATCTTTCCCACGCCGACTTCACGGGCGCCAATCTGGTGGGGGCCAATTTCGCCGGCGCCGATCTCGACGGCGCGCGCCTCGCGGGCGCCATCGGTCTCGACCGGGCGCGGGGGCTCGAGCGGGCCGTCAATCTCGACAAGGCGAAGCGGTAGGGCAGGCAGCGCGACAACTGCTCCGTGGCACGGAGCAATCGCTAGTACGAAAATCGCGAACAAATGAACTGGTCGCGAAAAGTCAAGACTTGTCGGCAGATGAGGCGCACCCCATAAGTCGTCGGTCGGTCCCGGAAGGGACCGTGGCGCGAGGCCGGCCGGCGCCGGATCGCCCCATCCGCGGCCATCGAGGAAGCCCATGTCGACCCGCCAGGAAGGTGCGCCGAGCCCGGTCGTGCAATCACGCGACGACCTCGCGGCGTGGATCGCGGCGGGCGAGAAGTCGGCCGATCGGTGGCGGATCGGCACCGAGCACGAGAAGTTCGTCTACAACACCGGTACGCTGACGCCCGTCCCCTACGACGGCCCGCGCGGCATCCGCGCGCTGATGGAGGCGCTGATCGCCCGCCACGGCTGGCAGCCGATCCGCGAGGGCGACAACATCATCGCGCTGCGACGGCCGGAGGGCGAGCCGGGCGCCACAGTCAGCCTCGAGCCCGGCGGCCAGTTCGAGCTGTCGGGCGCGCCGCTCGAGACGCTGCACGCCACCGCCGCCGAGACCGAGCAGCACCTGAAGGAGGTGCGCGGCATCGGCGAGCATCTCGGGATCTGCTTTCTCGGCCTCGGCTTCTCGCCGAAGTGGACGCTCGCCGAGACACCGCAGATGCCCAAAGAGCGCTACGGCGTGATGACGCGCTACATGCCGCGCGTCGGCAGCCGCGGCCTCGACATGATGTACCGCACCGCGACGATCCAGGTGAACCTCGACTTCGCGGACGAGGCCGACATGGTGAAGAAGCTGCGTGTCTCCCTCGCTCTGCAGCCTGTCGCCACCGCGCTGTTCGCCTCGTCGCCGTTCACCGAGGGCAAGCTCAACGGCTTCAAGTCGATGCGCAGCGAGGTCTGGCGCGACACCGACAAGGCGCGCACCGGAATGCTGCCGTTCGTGTTCGAGCCCGGCATGGGCTACGAGCGCTACGTCGACTACGCGCTCGACGTGCCGATGTACTTCGTCTATCGCGACGGCCGCTACATCGACGTGGCCGGCGCCTCGTTCCGCGACTTCCTCGCCGGCAAGCTCACCGCGCTCGACGGCGAGCACCCGACGATCGACGACTGGTCCGACCATCTCACGACCCTGTTCCCGGAGGTGCGCCTCAAGCGGTTCCTCGAGATGCGCGGCGCCGACGGCGGGCGCTGGCCGCGGGTCTGCGCGCTTTCCGCGTTCTGGGTCGGTCTGCTCTACGACCGCGACGCGCTCGAGGCGGCGTGGGACATGGTCCGGTCGTGGACGGCCGAGGAACGCGAGGCGCTGCGCCAGGCCGTGCCGAGGACGGCGCTCGCGACCCCGTTCCGCGGCGCCACGGTGCAGGCGCTCGCAATCGAGGTGCTCGGCATCTCGCGCGGCGGGCTGCGCCGTCGCCGGCGCCTGAACGGCTACAGCCAGGACGAGACCATCTTCCTCGACGCCCTCGACGAGATGGCGGTTTCGGGCCGCACGGTCTCGGACGAGCTGATCGCCCGCTACGCCGGGCCGTGGCAGGGGAAGGTCGACCCGGTGTTCACCGAATTCGCGTTCTAAAGGCCCGACGGCGGTTTGTGCGGCGCATCACGCGCCGCCGCCACGGCATGGCCGCCGCGTCCCCGCTGCATTGCAGCAAACGCATGACAGCCATGATCCCTGGCATTATCAGCGACTTAAAATCCGAGTCATACTATGGTTTATGGTGGCACCGTTTGCTGCGCCGCAGCGGCCATGAGCGAGCGCTCGCCTTCACCGGCGGCCCGGAAGCGGGCGCGACGATGGCGCGGCGGAGACGACGCGGAATGCCGCCGGTTCAACCGGACCGGCCGGGACTGGCCGCCGCCGAAGCAAACGGCGCGGCCGCAAGAGATGGAGCCGATCGATGGCCGAAGTCTTCGATGAAGCCGTCAACCTGATGCGGGCGCTGGGCAGCGGACCGCGTCTGCGCATCATGTGCAGCCTGCTCGACGGCGCGTGCAGCGTCTCCGAGATCTGCGAGCGGCTCGACATGTCCCAGAGCGGGGTCTCTCAGCATCTGGCGCGGCTCCGCACCCAGGGCCTCGTGGTCGCCTCGCGCCGCGGGCAGTTCGTCGACTACGCGCTGCCCGAAACGGTGACCCGCGACGTCATCGGCTTCATCGACGCCAAGTACGGCGTGCGGTCTGGCGGTGCGCCGACGCCGCCCAAAGCCATCGCGCCGCCCAATCCGGTCGCGCCGGGTTCGGTGGCCAAGGGCAAGAGCGGCGTGCGGATCGATCCGCGCCACGGCTTGACGTTGGTCGCCTGAGCGGCAGCGCAGCGTCGGCCACCCCCCGGCGGCTGCAACGATCGGCTCTGCGCTGCGCTTCTCCACCCGGCCCGACCCGGCCCGACGGCGGCGGGCGGCGACGACCATCCGACGCGGCG
>JAKAML010000136.1 GCA_021812845.1 Pseudomonadota bacterium | reverse complement strand
CGCGCCGGGCGAATTGGTTCCCGCACTGCAGGCGGCGGACGCCGTCACCGCCGGCACGGTCGAGATGGCCCACACCGCCTCCTACTACTACTGGGGCAAGGATCCGACCTTCGCGTTCGGCACCGCGGTGCCGTTCGGACTCAATGCGCGGATGCAGAACGCCTGGATGTACGAAGCGGGCGGCATCGACCTCATGAACGCCTTCTATGCCAGGTTCAACATCTTCGGCCTGCCGGGCGGCAACACCGGCGCGCAAATGGGCGGTTGGTACCGGAAGGAGATCAATTCGCCCGCCGACCTGAAGGGCCTCAAGATGCGGATCGGCGGTTTCGGCGGCGCGGTGCTGCAGCGGCTCGGCGCCGTGCCGCAGCAGATCGGCGGCGGCGACATCTATCCTGCGCTCGAGAAGGGCACCATCGATGCCACCGAGTGGGTCGGCCCCTACGACGACGACAAGCTCGGCTTCTACAAGGTGGCGAAGTACTACTACTACCCGGGCTGGTGGGAGGGGCAGGCGATGCTGCACTTCTTCATCAACAAGGCGAAGTGGGAGGAGCTGCCGAAGACCTATCAGGCGATCGTGCGGGCGGCGGCGCACACGGCCAACACGGTTATGCTCGCCCGTTACGACGCGCAGAACGCCACCGCCCTGAAGCGCCTCGCCGTGTCGGGCGCGCAACTGAAGCCGTTCAGCGAGGAGGTGCTCGACGCCTGCTTCAAGGCGTCGAACGAGGTGTTCGACGAGAACGCGGCCAAGAACGCCGACTTCAAGAAGGTCTACGAGGCGATGAAGGTGCAGCGCGGCGACAACTACCTGTGGTTCCAGCTCGCCGAATACACGCAGGACACCTTCATGATGATCCAGCAGCGCAAGAAGACGATCTGACGGCGATGGACGAGACCAAGATCGACCGCGCGGCCATGGGCCGGCTCGCCAAGTCCCTCGCCTTCATCTGCGGCGCTGCGCACCCGACGACCGTCGCGTTGCAGACGGCTGCCGAGACCGGCTCCGAACGGGACATCAAGGCCGCCCGCGCCGCCTTTCTCAAGCTGAAGCCCACCGAGCGCAAGGCCGCGCTCGCCATGCTCGACGACTGATCCGGTGCGCGCTCTGCGCACGTTCAACCGACGACCCTCCATACCGGAGACTACGATGCCGATCACTGCGCTCTACGCCGCCCTGCTCGCTCCACTGCTCGTCTTCCTCGCCGTGCGCGTCATCGGGCAGCGGCGCGCCGCGCGCGTCGGCATCGGCCACGGCGACGACAAGGAGCTGCTCAGGCGGATGCGCGTCCACGCCAACTTCACCGAGTACGTGCCGATGGCGCTGATCCTGATCGGCCTCGCGGAGAGCCTCAAGACGACGCCGCTGCTGCTGCACGCGCTCGGTGTCGCGCTCCTCGCGGGACGATTCGTCCACGCCTTCGGCGTATCGCAGTCGAAGGAGAATCTGTCGCTGCGCGTGACCGGCATGACGCTGACCTTCGCCGTGCTCACCGTCGGTGCCGTCGCCTGCCTCGCCGCGTCGCTCGGATTTCCGATCCGTCTTTAGACCTCTGCCCGCTGGCGCGCGGCGACTCTCGTTCCGAGAGCCTGCCGCCGCGCGCGGTCAGCCGTGCCATCGGTCGAAACGCCTGCTCGCGGCGTGACCAGGGTCACACATCGCCGCGAGGTGTCGGCGACATGCGGCACGGTGCGCCTTCAGCCCGTCACCGCGAGGTGTTAAGGCTCGCCGGGCCATTCGCGCCGAACACGCTCCGAGGAGAGCCCCGCATGAAAACGCTGCGTCCCTATCTCATCGCATCGCTGGCGGCCTTGCCGCTGGCGTCCGCCGCTCCCGTCACCGCGGGCGGCGCCCAGCCGGCCCCGGCAGCGCCCGCACCGGCCGCGGCACCCGCTCCAGCCACCCCCTCGCCCGAGGTCGCCAAGGCGCGCGCCGCGATCATGGGGCTCGGCGACAAGCTGCGCGGCGCGCTGATGGGTGCGATGACGGCCGGAGGCCCCGTAGCCGCGGTCGAGACCTGCAAGACCGCCGCCCCGCAGCTCTCGCAGGACGCCTCCAAGCCTGCCGAGGGCCTGATCGTCGCCCGCACGGCACTCCGCGTCCGCAATCCCAAGAACGCTCCCGACGCCTTCGAGAAGAAGGTGCTCGAGGACTTCGTGGCCAAGGCTCGCGGAGGTGCCGACGTGACCAAGCTCGAGCATGTCGAGGAAATCGAGCAGAACGGCGTCAAGCTGGTTCGCTACATGAAGGCGATCCCGATGGCCGAGATGCCGTGCTCCGCCTGTCACGGTGCCACGGACAAGCTCGATCCTTCCGCCGCCGCCAAGGTCAAGGAGCTCTACCCGGCCGACCAGGCCACCGGCTTCGCGCCGGGCGAGGTGCGCGGCGCGTTCTCGGTCACGATGAAGAAGTAGGCGGGTGCGCGCGTCACGCCAATCGGCGCGCCTCTACCGGTCTTCGTGGAAAAGTCCCACCGGACCTGCGGGCATCCTCTCCCTGAACGGGAGAGGAAAGACTCCCTTCCTTCTCCCGCCGGGAGAAAGTGCCCCGCAGGGGCGGATGAGGGGCTTGCGGCCTGTTCGGGCGGGCGATCAACCGCCCGACATCGCGGTCAGGATGTAGACCGTCGCGCCCGGCTCGACCGCGGTGTCGAGCGTGGCTCGGCGACCGTCGACGAACACGTTGAGATGCCGCCGGATCGCCGGCCGCTCGTCGACGACACGGGCACGCATTCCCGGCCAGCGCGCATCGAGCGCCCAGGTCAGCGCGTCGACCGTCGCCCCGTCGAGGTGCAGCTCGCCCACCGCGCCGGGAAACAGCGAGACCAGCGCCCGCGGCAGGATCACCCGCACCGCCCGGTTGTGGCCGGGGCCGATCGCGTCCGCGCCGATCCGGTCCGGTCGTCCGCCGCCCTGCGCCGCCATCGCCTTCACTCGTCCACGATCAGCGTTTCGACGGAGGTGATCGCCGGCAGGTGTGCGGCGACCGTCGTCCAGTTCTCGCCCTCGTCGGCGCTGGCGTAGAGCTGGCCGCCGCTGGTGCCGAAATAGACGCCTGCCGCGTCGTGCCCGTCGGTCGCCATCGCCTGCCTGAGCACGCCGAAGAACGCATCCTGCTGCGGCAGTCCGTTGCGCAGCGCCTGCCACGTCGCGCCGCCGTCGCGGGTGCGCCACACCGCCGAGCGGGCGTCGGGCATGTAGCGGCCGAGCACGTCGCCGTTGAGCGGCACGAGATAGAGCGTGTCCGGGTCGCGCGGGTGCGCGGCGACGGGGAATCCGAACGTCGACGGCAGGCCGGCCTCGATGCTCCGCCACGACCGGCCGCCGTCGTCGGAGCGGTACATGCCGCAATGGTTCTGCTGATAGAGCCGATCCGGACTGCCCGCGCCCATGGCGAAATTGTGCACGCACTGACCGTACTCGGGATAGCGCTGGTCCTCGGGCAGGTAGTCGTTGCGCGTGCCCTTGTTGCGCGGGGCCCACGTCGCGCCGCCGTCGGCGGTATGGAACACGCCGCCCGCCGAGACGCCGACCCAGAGCTGCTGCGGGTCGGTCGGGTGGGGCACGATCGTGTGCAGGATCAGGCCGCCACCGCCCGGCTGCCATTCCTTGCGCGAGGGATGGTCGGTGAGGCCCTCGACGTGGCGCCAGGTCTCGCCGTGGTCGGTGCTCTCGAACAGGCCCGCGGGCTCGACGCCGGCGTAGAGCCTTTCGCCCGTGCCGCCGAGGCTCCACACCGCCTTGATCGGCGTCTCGCCCTCGGCGTAGGCCAGCCCGGCGCTCGAATGGGTCCAGGTCGCGCCGCGGTCGGTCGATTTCCACACCGCCGGTCCGAACCACTCGTTGCCGCCGCCGGCATAGATGGTGCCCGACTTCGGGTCGCCCTTGACGTGGTTGATCGGCCAGGCGGCGCAGTACGGCCCGCGCAACTGCCAGGTGCGGCGGCCGTCGGTGCTCTCGGCGAGGAACGCCCCCTTCTTGGTGCCGATCAGGATCAGGGTGCGGCTCGACTTGGCTTTGGACATCGGGGGCCTCGCGGTTCTGGTCTCGTTGTGGTCGGGACAGACACGGTCTTGCAGGGCATATCGGCACCAGGACGGCCGAGCCAACCGCAATCCGACACCCGCATCAAAAAAATTCTAGATCGGGGGTGAAGTGCCCGGCAGCACCGGCCCGCCCTCGGGCCCGGCGAACGGCGACGTCTGCGGCAGCACGGGGCCGCCGTCGCCGCGCGGCCGCACGGCGGCCGGCGCCCGGGGCGTGCCGAGCGTCGGGCCGCCGCCCAGAGAAGGCGCGCCGCCGAGCGACGGTGTGCCGAGCGTTCCGCCGGGCAGCCCGAGCCCCGGCAGGGAGATGCCGCCCGCCTGCGGCACGGCGCCGGGCAGGCTCGCCGGTCCGCCAACCGGCGTCGCCTGCGACGAAGCAGGCGCCGGCTGCCGGATCACGAAAGCCGGAAAGGCGATCAGCAGGCCGACCATGACGACCTGGATGACGACGAACGGCACCGCCCCCCAGTAGATCTGTTCCGTCGTCACCGGCGCCATCTCGCGACCCGTGACGCGGTCCCGGTACGGCTCGCGCGGCGCCACCGATCGCAGGTAGAACAGCGCGAAGCCGAACGGCGGATGCATGAAGCTCGTCTGCATGTTGACCGACAGGATGATGCCGAACCAGACGAGATCGATGCCGAGCTTCGCGGCCACCGGCGCGAGTAGCGGCACGATGATGAAGGCGAGTTCGAAGAAGTCGAGGAAAAAGGCGAGCACGAACACGAGCGCGTTGACGAAGACGAGAAAGCCGATCTGCCCGCCGGGCAGGCCGACCAGCAGGTGCTCGATCCAGAGGTGGCCATTGACGCCGTAGAATGCGAGCGAGAAAATGCGGGCGCCGATCAGGATGAACATCACGAACGCCGACAGCTTGGCCGTCGCCTCCGCCGCCTGGCGCACGATCTCGAGGTTGAACCGCTCCGGCCGGCCGTCGATGACGCGCTTCGCGATCGCGAGCACCATGGCGCCGACCGCGCCCATGGCGCCGCCCTCGGTCGGGGTGGCGACGCCGACGAAGATGGTGCCGAGGACGAGGAAAATCAGCGCGGGCCACGTGCTGCGCTTCTCACTCCGAGAAAAGTATTGGCCAGCCATCGGGTTATGGGCGCTCACGGGTGACGATAGAAACCCCTTTATAGACCACGGCGGCAC
>JAKAML010000135.1 GCA_021812845.1 Pseudomonadota bacterium | reverse complement strand
CCGCGCCGTCGAGGCCGAAACGCTTGGTGCCGGTGTACTTGACGTCGCAGAACTTCTCGAAGCCCTCGGCCTCGATCAGCTTGTTGAGGATCGCCTTCTTGCCCTCGACGGTGAAGCGGATGTCCTTCTCCTCGCCCTCGACGCGCTCCTGGATCCACGACTTCTGCACCGGATTGGTGATGTGCATGAACTCGAAGCCGATGTGGCGGCAGTAGGTGCGGCGCAGGATCTTTACGATCTGCCGGATCGTCGCCGTCTCGAGGCCGAGATAGCGGTCGATGAAGATCGGGCGGTCGAGATCGGCGTCCGTGAACCCGTAGGTCTCCGGCTTCAGCTCGCGATGCACCTTGCGCTCCGCGAGGTCGAGCGGATCGAGATCAGCCGCCAGATGGCCCATCACGCGATAGGCCCGGATCAGCATCAGCGCGCGGATCGAATCCTGCGTCGCGCGCAGGCTCGCGGCCGGCGACATGTCGTAGCCGAGCTGGTGCGTGCGCTGCATCAGGCGGTTGCGGAGCCCGCTCTCCATGGCCTCGTGATTGCCGGTCAGCGCCGCGACCAGCTCGCCGCCGTCGACGAGCTCGTTCACCGGCACGCCCCAGCTCGGGCCGCCGCTGCCGGCATTGGCCTGAGCGGCGGTATCCTGCAGGCTTTCGAAGAACAGCCGCCACTCGTCCGAGACCGCCCCGGGGTTCTTCTCGTAGACGGACTGCATGTCCTCGACGTAGGCGGCGTTGACGCCGTTCAGGAAGGACGTGCGCAGGAACTGCTCGTTGAGCGGCTGGCGGGTCATTCAGGCTCCCTCGATTGGGTCCCCGGGCGGGGCGGACGGGCGCGCGCGGTCGCGGACGAGGCGGGTGCGCTCCGTGGACAGCGCGACCGGAGGACGCAACGCTGCGACACTATGTAGTCTTTTTGCCGCTTGCCTTTAAGACCGTCGAAAGTGGGGTGCGGTGCGGCAGGACCGGTCGCACGGGGCCCGATGCCGGGTTCCGGACCCGTGACCGTCGGCCCGCGCTCAGGTGCACTTCGTCGACAGCGCCTGAATGGCCTTCTCGAAACCATTGAGCGAGTAGATGTCGGACGTCGCCGTGCCGCGCTCCGACACCGCCTCGACCAGGATCTTGCCGCCCTTCTTCATGGCGTCGATCAGCTTGAGCTCGGCCGTCGGGTCGGCGACGAACGCCTTGTCGTCCTTGACGAACAGCTTGAAGGCCTGCGGCCCGACCGAGACCGTCGGCGCGCTGCCTCGCTTGATCGGATAGCCGAGCTTGACGCTGACCTCGGCCTTGACGCCCTCCTTGGGCCACGCCGAGACATAGAAATGGATGGCATCGCGGCGGGCGCCGTCGGGCTTGGTATCGGTCGGCTGGGCGGTCACGAAGCACAGCCGCGACCCGCCGGCCTCGGCCGTGTACATGACCCAGTCCCCGTGCTTCTCCAGGGGATTGGCCGTGTCTGCGGCGACGCGCGGGACGCCGGCCGGCGCCAGCATCGCCACGACCGCCGCCGCCACCCTCGCCTGGACCCTCGCCGAGCCTTGCATGTGCGCCCCCGCCCGTTCTTCCAATCCTAATCCTCGGACCGCGGGTTCCGCACGATACGGCCGCCGCGGACATGCGGCTCGAGCCCCACGAGCGGCCCGCCGGAGCCGATCGGCCGCTCCGGAAACCGCGCCAGGCTCTTGACGCGGTCATACATCACGATTGCGCCGGCCATGGCAACATTGACGCAGAAGCGCGTCGGGATCTTGACCACCCAGTCGCAGCGGGCGAGCAGCGGCTCCGACAGCGACCCCTGCTCGGGTCCGAGCACGTAGGCCGCGCGCAGCGGATGACGGAAGCTTGGCAGGTCGATCGCATCGTCGATCAGCTCGACACCGACCAGCTTGCAGCCCTGCGGCAGCGCGAGCTCCGACGTCTTCCCCCAGTTGTAGTGCGGCAGGTGCCATTGGCCCTTCGAGGTGTCGGCGCGCGCCTCCATGGCCTGATAGCTGGCGCCGATGGTGAAGGTGAAGCTGGCGCCGAAGCCGTGCGCCGAGCGCATCAGGTTGCCGAGGTTCAACGCCTTCGACATGCGCTCGGCGCCGATCGCGAAATAGCCGCGCGGCAACGGGGGCCAATCGGTCGAGGCGGGACGGGTCATGGGCGGTCGATTTCTCCGCGTCGATTTCGGGTTGGAAACGGCCGGCGCGGCCGCTAAGTGCGTGTCACGATCCGATGCGGGCCGCCGAGGCGCCCCCGGCGCAGGAGGTGTCACATGAAGGCGGCGCTGTGCAAGAGCCTCGACGGTCCGGACGCGATCGTCGTCGAGGACGTCCCCGACCCCGTCGCGGGGCCGGGCGAGGCCGTGGTCCGGGTCCGCGCCGCCGCGCTCAACTTCTTCGACACGCTGATGACTCGCGGCAAGTACCAGCACAAGCCCTCCGTTCCGTTCTCGCCCTCGGGCGAGATCGCGGGTGTCGTCGAGGCGCTCGGACCGGGCGACCACGCCGTCCGCCCGGGTGTGCGCGTTCAGGCCTATCTCGGCTGGGGCGGCGCTCGGGAGCGCGTCGTCGTCCGCTCGGACGAGCTCGTGCCGATCCCCGACGGCGTCTCCGACGAGGTCGCGGCCGGGGTCAGCATCACCTACGGTACCGCGATCCACGGTCTCGCCGAGCGCGGCCGGCTCGCGGCCGGCGAGACGCTCGCCGTGCTCGGTGCGTCGGGCGGGGCCGGCCTCGCCGCGGTCGAGATCGGCAAGCTGCTCGGGGCGCGCGTCATCGCCGCAGCCTCGTCTCCCGGCAAGCTCGAAGTGTGCCGCGCGCACGGCGCCGACCTGCTGCTCGACTACACGTCGACCGATCTCAAGGACGGTCTCAGGGAGCTGACCGGCGGCCGCGGCGCCGACGTCGTCTACGACTGCGTCGGCGGTCCCTATTCCGAGCCCGCGGTCCGCGCCATGGCGTGGCAAGGGCGCTTCCTCGTCGTCGGCTTCGCGGCGGGCGAGATCCCGCGCCTGCCGCTCAACCTCTTGCTGCTGAAGGGCTGCGACGCGGTCGGCGTGTTCTGGGGCGAAAGCGTCAAGCGCGACCCGGCCGGTCATCGCGCCAACATGGTGAAGGTGCTCGACTGGGTCGCGGCGGGCCGCCTCGCGCCGCACGTCCACGCCACCTACCCGCTCGACCGCATCGCCGACGCCGTGCGCGTCCTCGATGGCCGCGCCGCGACCGGCAAGGTCGTCGTGCTGCTCTGATCTGTCCGCCGCGATCGATTTTTCCCCGCAGGCATAATCGCTTTCCGTCCCGCGCCACCTTTGCTTTAATGTCCGAAACGAGACGGCCGGCTCACGGCCACCGATCCAGGGAGGACAGCTTGAAGTTCGTTCGTACACTCGTGGCCGTGGCGGCCGTTTGCGGTTTCGGTCTCGCGGCCACTGCGCAGGACGCGAAGCAGCTCGTCATCGGGACCGGCGGAACCGGCGGCGTCTACTACCCGCTCGGCGGCGGTCTCGCGAATCTCATCGGCAAGGAGATCCCGAACACCCAGGCCACGGCGCAGGTCACCGGCGCCTCGGTCGACAACCTGAAGCTCGTCGCCGCCGGCAAGGCCGACATCGGCTTCACCCAGGTCGACGCGGCGTGGGACGCCATCAAGGGCCAGGGCAAGTTCACCGCGCCCCTGCCGGTCAAGACGCTGGCCGTGCTCTACCCCAACAACCTGCACGCGGTGACGATCGACGGCACCGGGATCACCAGGATCGAGGATCTGAAGGGCAAGCGCGTCTCGGTCGGCTCGGCCGGCAGCGCCACGGAGGTGTTCGCGGTGCGCGTGCTCGAGGCCGCCGGCCTCGACGCCGACAAGGACATCACCAAGGAGAAGCTCGGCGCAGCCGAGAGCGTCAACGCCATGAAGGACCGCAAGATCGACGCCTTCTTCTGGGTCGGCGGCCTGCCGACGGCGGCGATCACCGACCTCGCCGCGACGCCGAACACGACGATCAAGTTCCTCCAGGTCGACCAGTACGGCGACAAGATGAACGCCAAGTACGGTCCGCTCTACGCCGCGGCGACGATCCCCATGGCGACCTACAAGGGCATGACCGCCGACGCCAGGAACCTCACGGTATGGAACATCCTCGCCGTCAACGACGCGATGCCCGAGGATCTCGCCTACAAGCTCGCCAAGCTCGTGTTCGAGAAGAGCGCCGATCTCGGCACCGTCCATGCCGAGGGCAAGAACATCAAGCTCGAGACGCAGTCGGTGAAGCGCTCCGGCATCCCGTTCCACAAGGGGACGCTGAAGTACCTCGCCGAGAAGGGCATCAAGGTCGAGTAGACCCCGCCTCCGAGCGGTCGCTGGAGGGTCGGGATGGCCGCAGGCGCAGGCGAGGACGAACGGCCGAACGCCTCCGCGGGGACCGCCGCCGCGACCGGATCCGCGCTCGCCTCCCACGGCATCGATGCCGTCCGCCTCGACGCGCGCGCCAGCAGCGAGGTCGAGAAGCTGATCGAGGCCGAGGAGGGCGCCGCGAACCGCATCGGCGGCCGCCTCGCCACCCTCGTCACCGCCGCGGCCGTCGCGGTGTCGCTGTTCCATCTCTATGCCGCCTACGACGTGGTGTCGGCGCTCGTCCTGCGACCGGCGCACGTCGGCGCCGTCCTGGTGCTGTCGTTCCTTCTGTTTCCCATGGCGCGCCGGTTCCGCGACCGCATCCGCTGGTGGGACTGGCTGCTCGCGGCCGCATCGCTCGCGGTCACCGCCTACATCCTCGCTGAAGGTCAGGATCTCGGCGAGCGGGCCGTGACGCCGACCCGCACCGACTATCTCGCCGGTGTCGTGCTCGTCGTACTGCTGCTCGAGGCGACGCGGCGCACCACCGGGCTCATCATGCCGGTCGTCGCGGTCCTGTTCCTGCTCTACGCGCTCTACGGCCAGCATCTGCCGCGGCCGTGGACGCACCGCGGCTATCTGCCCGAGGATCTCGTCGCCCACCTCTACATGACGCTCGAGGGAATATTCGGCACCACCGTCGACGTGTCGTCGAGCCTCATCATCCTGTTCACCATCTTCGGCGCCGTGCTCATGCACTCGGGCGCCGGCCGCTTCTTCATCGACTTCTCGTTCGCCGCCATGGGCGGGCGGCGCAATTCCGCCGGGCGCGCGGTGGTGCTGTCCTCGTTCCTGATGGGCGGACCTTCGGGCTCGGGCGTCGCCACCACGGTCACCAT
>JAKAML010000134.1 GCA_021812845.1 Pseudomonadota bacterium | reverse complement strand
GTGCGCGGGAGGATGAACAGGCCGAGGGCCGCGGCGAACAGCGGGTCGGCGTACCGCCAGCCGCTCGTGAGGATGACGAGCCCGGCCGCGATCGCGGCGACGGAACCGAGCGCGTCGGCCAGCATGTCGAGGAAGGCGGCGCGCACGTTCATGTCCCGCGTCGCGCCGGAGACGAGGATGCCGGCGCCCAGCAGGTTGACGGCGAGCCCGACGCTTGCCACAGCAAGGACGGGGACACTGGGCACACCGGGCGGGTTGCGGAACCGCCCGTAGGCTTCGTAGAGGATGTAGGCGGAGACGGCGAAGAGGAGGAGCGCGTTGACGAAGGCTGCCAGGACCTCGGCGCGGTAATAGCCGTAGGTCTTGCGCTGGTTGGCGGGCCGCTGCGCGAGCCAGATAGCGCCGAGGGCGAGCGAGAGGCCAGCGACGTCAGTGAGCATGTGGCCGGCGTCGGCGATCAGCACGAGGCTGCCGGTGAGGAAGCCGGCCGTGGCCTCCACGACGAGGTAGCCGGCGTTCACCGCCAGGGCGGCAGCGAGGCGCCCGGAGTAGCGGCGTCCGCCCGTTCGGTCAGGTCGCATCGGCGCCCTCGCGCACGTGCCGCAGCGTGTCCTCGAAGATGTGCCGGATGTGCGTGTCGGCGAGGCGATAGTACACCATGCGCCCGCGCCTCTCGGCGGCGACCAGCTTGAGCAGGCGCAGCTCGCGCATCTGGTGCGAGACGGCGGACTCGGAGATGCGCAAGACCGACGCGAGGTCGCAGTTGCAGAGCTCGGCGAAGGACAGCGCGTGGATGATGGCGACGCGGGTCGGGTCGGCGAGCACGCGGAAGACGTTGGCGACGTCCTCGGCGGCGGCGCGGTCGATCAGCGAGCAGAGGACCGCCTCGACGCGTTCGGCGTCGATGTAGCGGACTTCGCAGAGGTCGCGCGCGGTCATGGCCATGCCAGTATCATAGTTGAGCAGATGTTTCATCGTCAACGGCCTCCTGCCGGCCGCGCCGGTCGCGCCAACGCCCGCCGGTCTGTACGCTATCGGCGGCCCGCAGGCGGCCCGGAATGGAGCGCGAAGCATGAAGGTCCACGAGTACCAGGCGAAGCAGATCCTCGCCGAGTTCGGCGTCCCCGTGCCGCAGGGACGCACCGCCACGACGGCCGCCGGGGCGAAGGAGATCGCCGCGTCGCTCGGCGGCAGGTGCGTCGTCAAGGCCCAGATCCACGCCGGCGGCCGCGGCAAGGGCGGCGGCGTCAAACTCGCCAACTCGCCCGAAGAGGCGGAACAGGCCGCTTCCCGGATCCTCGGCATGCAGCTCGTCACGCACCAGACCGGCCCGGCCGGCCAGAAGGTCAAGACCGTGCTCGTCGAGGAGCAGATGGCGGTCGCGCGCGAGCTCTACCTCGCCGTCCTCATCGACGGCGCCATCGCCCGCCCCGTCATGATGGCCAGCGCCGCCGGCGGCATGGAGATCGAGGAGGTCGCCGCGAAGACGCCGGAGGCGATCCAGCGCGTCAGCATCGACCCCGTGACCGGCTTCCAGCCGCACCTCGCGCGCGAGCTCTGCTTCGCGCTCGGCCTCACCGGCGACGCGATGAAGCAGGCCACGCGGCTCATGTCGGGACTCTACGACGCCTTCATCGCCAGGGACGCGTCGCTCGCCGAGATCAACCCGCTCGTCGTCACCGACGACGGCCGCGTGCTCGCGCTCGACGCCAAGATGAACTTCGACGACAACGCCCTGTTCCGGCATCCCGAGGTCCAGGCCCTGCGCGACAAGGACGAAGAGGACCCGTCGGAGGTCGAAGCGCAGGAGAAGGGCATCAGCAACTTCATCAAGCTCGATGGCGACATCGGCTGCCTGGTCAACGGCGCCGGCCTCGCGATGGCCACCATGGACAGCATCAAGCTCGCGGGCGGCGAGCCGGCCAACTTCCTCGACATCGCCACCGCGAACGACGTGGACAAGGTCGTCGACGCGCTGATGATCATCGCCCGTGACCCCGACGTGAAGGCGATCCTCGTCAACATCTTCGGCGGCATGGCGCGCGTCGACGTGATTGCCGAGGGCATCATTCAGGCGCAGCGCAAGATGCGGAAGGCGATCCCCGTCGTCGCGCGCCTCGCCGGCACCAACGTCGAGGAGGGCGAGCGCCTGATCAACGAGAGCGGCCTGCCGGTGATCCGCGCGCAGGACCTCGGCGAAGCCGCCAAGAAAGCCGTCGCGGCCGCCCGCGCCGCGTGATCGCCGGCGTTCCAGAGAGAGCATCGCCCGGCGCCTCCACCGTCCGCGGCGCGGCCCGCCGGCGGGTCGCTGTGCAAGGCACAGCGGCTCACACCGCCAGGTGGGCGATGGTGACGCCTTCGCCGCCCTGCTCGCGGGGGGCTTCCTCGTAGGATTTCACCAGGGGGTACTTCGCCAGGAAGCCGCGCACCTCGCGGCGCAGGGCGCCGGTGCCCTTGCCGTGGATGATGCGCGCGGACCCGAGGCCCGCGCGGAACGCCTCGTCGATGTACTGCTCGACGCGCGGCACCGCCTCGTCGACGGTCTGGCCGCGCACGTCGATCTCGTCGCCCACGTCGCGCGGCGGCGGCGCGAGGTCCGCCGTGACGGCGCCGGCTATACGGCCCGTCTGGGTCGCGCGCGACGCGGCGGGGCGCTGCACGCGCTCGACCTGGGAGAGCTTGATGCGGGTGTGGAGCGCGCCCATGCGCAGCTCGACCTCACCCTTCGCGTCGGGCCCGGAGAGCGCCTCGCCGAAGCGGTCCATGCCGCGCAGCCAGACGAGGTCGCCCTCCTGGATCGACGACGGCGGCGGGCCGGCGGGCAGGCGGGGCGCGCGCGGTTCGGGGCGGCGGCGGGTCGTCGGGCGCTCCGCACGCTCGGCGAGGCGCGCGGCGTGCTCGTGCGCCTCGCGCAGCTTCGCGGCGGCGGCTTCGAGCTTCTGGCGCGCGATCTGCTGCTCGGCCTCGGCGAGGAGGCGGCGGGCGCGCTCGACGTCGTGCGCGACCTCGTCGCGGGCGGCGGCGAGCAGCTTCGCGCGCTCATCGTCGATCGCGTCGAGCTTCTCTTCGAGGCCGCGGCGGATCTCCTCGGCCTCGCGGCGCGCGGTCTCCTCCGCGCGGCGGGAGCCGGCGGCGCTCTCGCGCTCGCGGTGGATGTCGGAGAGCAGCTCTTCGACCTGGCGCTGCTCGGGCGCGATGGAGGCGCGCGCCGCGTCGATGATCGTGCGCGGCATGCCGAGCCGGCCGGCGATCTCGAGCGCGTTGCTGCGCCCGGGCAGGCCGATCGAGAGGTGGTAGGTCGGCGTCAGCGTCTCCAGGTTGAACTCGACGGAGGCGTTGGTGACGCCGGGCGTCGCGTGCGCGAACGCCTTCAGCTCGCCGTGGTGCGTCGTGGCGACGACGAGTGCGCCGGCATCGAGCAGCTCCATGAGGATCGCGCGGGCGAGCGCGGCGCCCTCGGTGGGGTCCGTGCCGGCGGCCAGCTCGTCGAGCAGGACGAGACTGCGGTCATCGGCCGCGGCGACGATGCGGATGATGTTCGTGATGTGGCTGCTGAAGGTCGAGAGCGACTGCTCGATGCTCTGCTCGTCGCCGATGTCGGCGAAGACGCCGTCGAACACGGGGATGCGCGAGCCGGCGTCGGCGGGGACGGGGAGGCCGGCCTGCGCCATCAGCGCGAGCAGGCCGGCGGTCTTCAGCGCGACGGTCTTGCCGCCGGTGTTGGGGCCGGTGATCAGCAGCACACGGTCGCGGCCGCCGACGGTGATCGTCGTCGGCACGACCGGCGGGCGGAGCAGCGGGTGGCGGGCGAGCAGCAGGTGGAACTGCGCGGGCGCGCGCACGAGCCACGGCTGCTCGTCGCCGTCGTACGGCAGCTCGGGGGCGCCGATCTCGTCGCCGAAGCGCACCTTCGCGAGCGTCAGGTCGAGCCACGCCAGGACATCGACATCGACCGCGATGGCATCGGCGGCGGCGCCGACCGCGCCGCTGAGGCGGCGGAGCACGCGCTCGACCTCGCGCTCCTCTTCGAGCTGCGCCTCGCGCCAGCGGTTGGCCAGCTCGACGACGGCGAGCGGCTCGAGCCAGACGGTGGCGCCGCTCGACGACACGTCGTGGACGATGCCCTTGAGCTGGCCGCGCATGTCGGCCTTGACGGGGATGACGTAGCGGCCGTCGCGCAGGGTGATGATCGGCTCCTGGGCGATGCCCTTGCCGATCGCCGCGCCGAGGATGTCCTCGATGCGCTGGTAGAGGCGGTCGTGCAGCGCGCGCACCTCGCGGCGGAGCGTGCCGAGGGCGGGGCTCGCCTGGTCGGTGACCTCGGCGCGCTGGTTGATGCAGCGGTTGATGTCGTCGATCAGGCGCGGCATCGGCTCCATGACGCCGACGGCGTCGGCGAGCAGGGGCAGCGGCTCGTCGAGGCGGACGATCGCGGTCTTGAGGTCGCGCGCGCAGGCGAGGGTCTCGGCGACCTGCAGGAGGTCTGGCGGGTCGAGCAGGCCGCCGCGCTCCGCCTTCGAGGCGAGGGGGCGGACGTCGTGGGCGCCGGCGAGTCCGGTGCGCGGCTTCATGCGGAGGAGGCGGCGCGCCTCGGCGGTCTCGCGCTGGCGGCGGACGACGAGCGCGTACTCGCTCGATGGCTCGAGCGCGAGCGCGAGGTCGCGGCCGGCGGAGAACGACGTATGGCGCGCGAGCCGGGCGCGGACCTTGTCGAACTCGAGCGTGCGGAGCGCGTGCGGGTCCATGCTGGCCATTGTATCGGCGCCGCTCGGTGCGGGGTTGTCGCGGCGGGCGGGCGTGCTAGAATCGTGGTGTCGCGACGGTGAGCGCGGGCCGCTAGCTCAATTGGCAGAGCAGCTGACTCTTAATCAGCCGGTTCTGGGTTCGACTCCCGGGCGGCTCACCAGCAGGACACGCCACGAGGCCCCGCCTGTGCGGGGCTTCGTGCTGCCCCTCGCAGGGGTGCCCTTTTTTCGCGGATCGTGCCGGACGGCCGTGCCGGGGCGGGCCCGGCGGGAGTATCATGGTGGTCTGGCAAGGAGGTCGTGATGCGCGAGATCCTGCTCCCCCCAAACCGCCTGACGCGTCTCTGGAACTCGTATCGCAGGCCCGATGAGGCCGCGCTCCTGGCGCGCGTGCCGCTGGCGGGGCGGCGCGTGCCGCTGCGCGCGCTGTGGCATCGGCGCCGCGTGTCGCCAACCGGGTTGGCGCG